>JAZSBL010000011.1:0-21670 GCA_045602385.1 Eubacteriales bacterium
TTTTGATTTATCGGGGTGTCCACGGCTGTAAAATTCGTTTGGATTACGCTTTGCGTAAGCCTCCCTTGTGTAAAGGGAGGTGGATTGCGAAGCAAGACGGAGGGATTGTTCTAGTGCATATGTTTTATTTACAATCCCTCAGTCAACTGCGTTGACAGCTGCCTTTACACAAGGGAGCCTTTCTTTTTAGCCCGCCATCTCCCCGATAAATCGCAATTTACCAACCAAAGCCCAAGCACGAGGTTAAAATGAAAAAGATCAAATTCAGCATTGGCGCAATAATCATGGCGGCCGCGGCTCTGCTTTGCGACAGGGTCGATATAATACTACTGTACGCCTTCTCGGCTGCGCTTCATGAGGGCGGCCACCTTGCGGCGGCGAGGCTGCTTGGAATAAAGATCAAGGAGATCAGATTTGAATTTTCGGGTATTCGCATATGCCCCGATGAGGGCATTTCCTCATACAAAAAGGAGCTGTTTCTTGCGGCGGCAGGGCCATTTGCAAACCTCTGTGTCATTACCGTGACGGTAGCATTATTCTCGCTTTGGGGAATCACAGCAGATGAGGCGTCCGTCCTCTGCTCAAAGCTCCTTTTTGAAGGGGAATATACCCGCGCGGGCGCAATTTCCTTTGTCGCATTATCCTCGCTTTTGCAAGGCGGAATAAATCTTTTGCCCGTCCGTACACTTGACGGAGGCCGAATGACCTATTGCCTTACGGCTATCCTCTGGGACGAGCGTAGGGCAGAGAATCTGCTTGACGTATTTTCTGCACTATCCGCGATAGTTTTGTGGACGGCTTCGCTCTATCTTATGCTGAAGATCTCCTCGGGCCTTGGCATCTACGTCTTCTCCCTCTGCCTCTTTCTATCCACATTCGAAAAGGGAAATGATACTAAAATCTGACCAACATTTTTTCATTTTGCTATTGACAAGACAGATTAAATAAGGTATAATACCATTTGTGCAGAAAAGAGCGAATAGAATTCTGTCTCGGAGACCACCCTCCGTGTAAAAAACAAAGGAAAACAATTTTGCACTATGCATTTTGCATTTTGCACTATTCATATGCGGATGTGGCGGAATTGGCAGACGCGCTGGATTCAGGTTCCAGTGAAAGCAATTTCATATGGGTTCAAGTCCCTTCATCCGCACCAAAAAAGCAGAACGGCTTGCGTTCTGCTTTTTCTTTTTTTCTACAATTTAAATTCTATCGATTTGCGCCTTTTCCTTTTTTCTTATCTCTCGTGTTAGCCTGACGAGAAGTATTGCGGAAACAGCCGCCGCAAGGATATTTACACCAACGAAATTGAACCATATTCCGTCAAGACCGAAGCTCCAGAGCGCGCCGAGCAGAGCGGTGGGAAATACGAACGCAGTACCAACAGAGAGAATAGTCGCCTGAAAAGGCTTTCCGATGGCGCTGAAATAGCTTTGCGTGGTAACACCGATCCAACGGAAAAGGTAAGCAAAGCAGAAAAGTCTTATCGCGCGGGCGGATATTTCAAAAAGTCGAATCTCCTCGGGCTTTACAAACCAGGAGGCTATCACGTCGGGGAAGAAAAAGAGGATAGAAGTCGAAACAAGACCGATGACCGCAGTGCCAATATAGGCACATTTTGCAATTTTCTTGACCCTGTCATATTTTTCCGCGCCCCAGTTGTAGCCGAGAGCGGGGGAGAGCGAGTCGGCGATTCCGTAAAGCAAGGGCCAGCAAAGGTCACTTGAGTACATCAGAACCGCGTAGACGGCAACGGCGGTCTGACCGCCGCCCTCACCAAGAGCCTGCGCGCCAATGGTAATAAGCGAAATGTTTATAAGTATCGAGGAGATACGTCCCGACACGTTGTTAAGAAATACGGGAGAGCCGCATGCGGCTATCTGCTTCAGCATTGGGGCGGAAAAATGCGGCTTTGTGAATTTCAGCAGAGCCTTTTTTGCAACAAAGGGGGTCATTGCGATAATAGAGCATACGCTCATAGAGAGCGACACCGCAAGTGCCGAGCCTACAACGTCCATATTGCAGAATAGCAAGAAGAATGTCAAAAGCACAAGAGTCAAGAGGTTGCAGCCGATATTGATCACCATGCTGGTCTTGACGAAGCCGCTTATGCGCAGATAATTGTCCATAGCAAAGAAAAGGGCGGCAAGCGGAGAGCATAGCGCGCAGGTGCGCAAATACCTCACCGAGGTTTCAAGCAGAACGTCGTCTGCGCCCATGAGGCGCGCAAGCGGCTCTGCCGCGAAGAACATAACGCTTCCCATCAGAACCGAAACGATGAATATCATTATGACCGAGCAGGAAAAGACGTTGTTCGCCGTCTTGTGATCGTTCTTGCCAAGAGCTATTGAGATCGGGGCGGACGCACCTACGCCGATAAGGTCGGCAAGCGAGAAATTTATCATAACCAGCGGCATCGCAATGTTGATAGCCGCAAACGCGCCCTCGCCAAGGGTCTGGCCTATAAAAATACCCTCAATGATACTGTAAATCGACATGGCAAACATGCTGACCATTCCGGGCATAGCAACCTTGAAAAAGAGCCGCCATGGGTTCATTTTCGCGTACATTTCTTCGGTTTTCATCCTCATAGGCGTACTCCCTTCGGTAAAATCTCACCCACCATTATAGTATAAAACACCTCTGGTGTCAAGGCGTTCCATATAATAAACAAAATATATCAAAAAATATTGACAAAATACCCCTCGGTGTGCTACAATAACCTTGCTAATTTTGGAGGGATATCATGCAAAATTATTTTGAATTGATAGTTGATATCGGTGAAAAAATGCTTGTTTCGGGCGCAGAGGTACATAGAGTAGAGGACAGTATCGAAAGAATGTGCACCGCCGTTGGCTTTTTGAGAACCGATGTGTTTATTATAACGTCCTGCATGTACGCCACCGTCTATTCGGACGAGGGCAACTACACGCAGATAAGACGAATCAAGAATATGCGCGCCGACCTTGATAAGCTTCATTATTTGAACGCTCTTTCAAGAGAGATATGCGAAAAGCATCTTTCTTATGAGGAATCCTTGAAGAAATTCAAGGAAATCAAAGCGGCAAAGCACAATTCCTTTTGGTTTGAGGGCTTGGCGTACATCCTTATAGCAGGCGGATTTACAATGTTCTTCGGCGGAGGAATAATAGAGGCGGGGATATCCGCGCTTTTGGGATTTCTCTTGTGCAATCTCGTATACCTGCTTGACAGGGCAAGACTTAATAAGGTCTTTGCAAAGTTCCTGGGCGCATTTTTCGTCACCCTCGGCGCATACGGAGCTATGCGACTTGGCTTCATAGCCGGAATGGACAAGGTTATTATCGGTAACATAATGCTCTTGGTTCCCGGAGTTGTATTTACAAACGGATTCAGAGATCTCTTGCTCGGCGACAGTATCTCGGGCTGGCTCAGACTCAGCGAGGCGCTTACCCAGACCTTAGCCATGGCGGCAGGATACGTTGTATTTATGTTCCTTTTGGGAGGTGTCGCGGCATGACAATGGCAGACCTTAATATAATAGTAGGCGGCTTCCTCGGCTCACTTGGATTTGCACTCCTTTATCACATAAAGGGAAAAAGACTTATTGCGGCGGTAGGCGGCGGAATTTTGTGCTGCGCGCTGTTCGTGCTGCTCGGTCTTGTTATAAAAAGCGAGCCGGTGATATACTTTCTCGTATCTCTTGCAACCTCTATTTATTCGGAGATACTTGCAAGAGTGCTTAAAACCCCCACCACGACCTTTATCATCACCGCGCTTATCCCGCTTATTCCGGGAGGAGCATTGTATTATACAATGTCAAGCGCGTTTGAGGGGAACTTTGATATCTTCCTTAACAACGCAATTTCAACGCTCCTTTTGGCGCTTGCGCTTGCGCTTGGAGTCTGCATGGCAATTGCGGGAACAAGATTCGTCATGCGTATAAAGGCGGCAACAGAGAGGGCGCATAAATAATCAGCCACGTAAAATCTCTTGGAGAAGGTCATGAACAAAAGAGCAAAAGCGAAACAACTAATATTTGACATACTTTATACCATCCTCGCAGGAAGCATTGTTGGTACTGCGTATCATTTCTTCCAGAACAGTAACGGATTTGCTCCGGGCGGCGTAGGCGGTTTGGCGACCATAACCCACTACCTCTTGCAAAACAAGATAAGCTGGTCGATCCTAATGGTAGCGTTCAACCTGCCTATATTTATCCTGCTTACGATATTTATCAACAAAAAGCTCGGCGGACTTTTAAGCCTGTATATCTTTGTTCAGTCGTTCATTCCGTATCTCTACGACGCGATAGGAGCTAAGCCATACTGCCTTGCGAATAATCAAGAGGATTTCAACGTCGTATTCGCTTGTATCGCGACGGGAGTTATATCGGGCTTTGGATTTTCACTGATGCTCCGCAGATTCGGCGCAAGCGGCGGAACCTACGGCATCTCCGCGCTTATAAGAAAGATAAAGCCGGAGGTGAATATCGCCTACATCTCGTTTATTTTGGATGCAAGCGTGGTCTTCGTGGCCTTCTTCGTCTACGGAATGAGAATAACTCCCGTGATTTGCACCCTGCTTAACCTCTTTATAGCGAACGTTATCGTGGATAACGGACTTAGCGGAATCAAGAATGGATATAAGTTTGAGATAGTAACAAGCGAGCCGGAAGCGCTCTCGGAGGAGCTTATGGAAAGGCTCCATCACGGAGTTACCGAGATCCGGGTACACGGTATGTATTCGGACACAGACAAGCATATGCTCGTCTGCATTATAAACAAACGCCAGATAGGCGAGATGATGAAGATAATAAAATCACACCCCGGAACCTTTGCAAGCTTTGAGAAGGTAAACGAGGTGTTTGGAAACTTCAAGAGAAAAGTATAAAAGAGCAAAGAAAAGGCACTTGCCGCGGCAAGTGCTTTTTTATGTAATTTAAATTATTCCCAGTAGGGGAGAGTGATACCCTTGCCCTGTGCCTTAGCGTCACGGTAGCAACGGGCTGTGATAGCGATATCGAGAATACCTGCTCCAACTGCGTTGAAGTAAATGATCTCGTCGTCGTTTTCTCTGGGCGACTTTGTGCCGTTAAGGATCTGACCAAGCTCAGCGTGGATATCGGAATCCTTGATAAGACCGTCTCTCCACATGAATGCAACGGTGGAGATCATTCTGTGCTTGATGTTGTCCCAGTAGTCAACGCAGATCTTGGATGCGCGTCTTACGCACTCGTAGTCAACCTCAAAGTCAGCCATGTTCATAACGAGCGCGCCCTTCTTGAGCCACTCGCCCTTGATAAAGGGCTCGGAAGCGAGGGTTACACAGTCGATAATGTCACTGTCGCGTGTAGCCGCCTCAACGTCCATTGTGGGAATTACCTCAAGCTCGGGGTACTTTTCTCTTGTTGCAGCGGCGAATCTCTCCGCGTTAGCAAGAATTATATCGTAAACGTAAAGCTTCTTGATTGTGGGTCTGCCGATAAGAGCAGCTGCGAGCTGTGTGGGAGCCTGAGCGCCCGCGCCGCAGATGAGCATCGTGGAAGCGTCGCTCTTAGCGAGGAGCTTTATCGCGATACCGCCCGACGCGCCTGTTCTCATGGTGCTTACCGCAGTACCGTCAGCGATACATACGGGGAGCTTTGTGTCGGGGTCGTTGAGGACCATAGTAACGCTTGCGCGGGGAAGTCCCTTCTTGTAGTTCTGGGGGCCGCTACCGATCCACTTGATACCTGCCATATCGTACTCGCCGCCTATGTAACCGGGCATAGCGTTGATTCTGCC
Source organism: Eubacteriales bacterium (assembly GCA_045602385.1). GTDB lineage: Bacteria > Bacillota > Clostridia > Oscillospirales > CAG-272 > SVTX01. The sequence continues at coordinate 5,766 of JAZSBL010000011.1, forward strand.
GAGAGTATTCTCGTCCTCGGTGGTCTTACCCCAACGCATTACGCACTTACCGGGAGCGATGATGTCACCGGTCTGATTGATGACGTAAACGCGCTCAACGTCGCGGATACATGCTTCCATATCAAGAACGCCAAGCTCTTCCATTGCTTTGTTGTTCAGAAAAATTATGTCGACCTTACTCATGATAAGTCTCCTTTTGTTTTTTTGGTAATACTATTGTATCACTTTCCCATTGATTTGTAAAGGGTTTTTTGGCACATTTTTCAGTATTTATTGCAAAAAATCATCAAAAAGGGCTCTCACAGGGCAACGGCATATGCGGGAAAGAGTAAAAATATATTTTGACAAAGAGAGCGGAAATGCAATTTTTCTCATTGACAATTGCATAAAAAGGGTATATAATATAGGAAGTGTGCGTATTTTGAAGGCTTTTACGAAAAAAAGCTGCAGACTGCATGCAAATGCGCTTTTGGAGGTGGTATCTAATGAGTGACGTATTGAAGCTTATAGACGAGAGCTATCACGGCTTTTCAAAGGGCCAGAGGAGAATAGCTGATTATATAAAGGAGCACTACGACATAGCGGCTTACATGACCGCCGCAAAGCTTGGCGAAACGGTAGACGTATCGGAGTCAACGGTCGTAAGATTTGTCATGGAGCTTGGCTTTGAGGGATATCCGGAGTTCAAGCGCGCCTTGGCGGGACTTGTCCGCTCCAAGCTTACCGCCGTACAGCGAATAAAGGTGACCAATTCACTTATCGGAGACGGCGACGTGCTTGAGAAGGTGCTTTGCTCCGATATAGAGAAGATAAGAAGGACGCTTGAGGGAATAGATAAGAAGGCGTTTGAGGACGCGGTGCGCTCCATAGTCGATGCAAAGACGGTGTATATCATGGGCATGCGCGGAACGTCATATCTTGCGGCACTTCTGAATTACAGCTTCCGTATGATATCCGATAACGTGCGCCTTATACAGACCACGTCTGGAAGCGAGACCTTTGAGCAGATGATGAGCCTTGGCAAGGACGACGTGCTTATCGCGATAAGCTTTCCAAGATACTCAAAGAGCATCATCAAGGGCGTTGAATTTGCAAAGAGCTGCGGTGCGGACGTTATCGCGCTTACAGACAGCATGAACGCGCCCATCGCGGCGCGCGCCGACCAGGTTCTTGTAGCCGAGAGTGATATGGCGTCCTACGCCGATTCTCTCGTAGCACCTATGTCGGTCATTAACGCGCTTATCGTTGCCGTTGCAAAGGAGTGCGGAGACAGGTTTACAGAGCGACTTCACAGACTTGAGTCAGTTTGGGACGAATATAACGTTTACGACAAGCCGCAGGAATAAAGCATGCTTCAAAATAGTACAGAACAGAAAAGAGTAGCGGTCATAGGCGGCGGAGCCGCGGGTATGATGGCGGCTATACACGCGGCGTATATGGGTGCAGAGGTCACTCTTTACGAGAAGAATGACAGGCTTGGCAAGAAGCTGCGTATTACGGGAAAGGGAAGATGTAACGTCACCAATGACTCCGGTACAGAGGAGTTTTTGCAGAACGTGCCCACCAATCCAAGATTTTTGTACGCGGCGCTCAATCGCTTCCCAACTGCGGATACAGTAGACTTTTTTGAGGGCTGCGGAGTACCGCTTAAGGTAGAGAGGGGAAAGAGAGTTTTCCCAGTGTCGGATAAGGCGTCCGATATAGTAAGAGCGCTGTCGGAGAGAATGAAGAAGTGCGGTGTCAAGGTAGTCAACGATAAGATAACCGATATAGAGATAACCGACGGCAAAATCAGCGGAGTCGTCGCGGGAGAGAAGAAATACCCCTGCGAGGCGGCGATAGTCTGTACGGGTGGAAAATCCTACTCTGTTACAGGCTCGGACGGTGACGGATACAGATTTGCAAGACGCGCGGGACATACGGTAACACCGCTCAAGCCCTCGCTCGTTCCGATAGTCTGTGAGGGCAAGCTCTGCCCAAGAATGCAGGGACTATCGCTTAAAAACGTCGCTATGAAGATAGTGCGTAAGGATAACGGGAAGACCGTGTACGAGGACTTTGGCGAGATGATGTTTACGCATTTCGGCATAACCGGTCCTATGGTGTTGTCTGCGTCTGCGCACCTGCCGGATATAAGCGATAAAATATACGAGGCGCATATCGACTTGAAGCCCGCGCTTGACGAGGCTGCGCTTGACGCGCGCATCCGCTCGGATTTTGCGAAATATAACAATAAGGACTTTATCAATTCGCTTGGCGACCTCTTGCCCTTAAAGGCGATAGAGCCTGTTGCCGAGCTTTCGGGAATAGACAAGAGAAAGAAGGTCAACTCAATAACCAGAGAGGAGCGCCGCGCGCTTCTCACGGCGATAAAGTGTATAAGGCTCTCACTTTCAGGCTTTCGCCCGATTGAGGAAGCAATCATCACGAAGGGCGGTGTCGCAGTAAGCGAGATAAGCCCGAAGACAATGGAATCAAAGCTTGTAGAAGGGCTTTATTTTGCGGGCGAGGTGCTTGACCTTGACGCATATACAGGCGGATTTAGTCTGCAGATCGCATTTTCAACGGCGGTGCTTGCCGGAGAGAACGCGGCACAATAACGATTTTAGGAGAGTTTTATGGCAAAGCATATAAATATTGCGATAGACGGACCCGGCGGCGCGGGAAAATCCACAATATCAAAGGCAGTTGCGGCGAAGCTTGGCATAATCTACGTTGATACCGGCGCGCTTTACCGTACGGTGGGATATTACGCGCGTGAGAACGGCCTTTCTGTTGATGACGTCAAGGTAAGCGAGCTTATCACGCCTTTGCTTAAGGATATCTCTATTGAGATAAAGTATATAGACGGCTCCCAGCACGTAATTTTGAACGGAGAGGACCTTGGCGATAAGATAAGACAGCCCGACATCTCAATGTACGCGTCTGCGGTGTCAAGCGTACCCGGAGTCCGCGCGTTTTTGCTTGAGGCGCAAAAGGAGCTTGCAAGGAAGAACAGCGTGATAATGGACGGCAGAGATATCGGCACGGTGATATTGCCTGATGCCGACGTCAAGATATTCCTTACCGCATCAAACGAGGCAAGAGCGCTCCGCAGATATAACGAGCTTGTTGCCAAGGGCGTTGAGGTTAAATACGAGGACGTGCTTACCGAAATGAATGAGCGCGACCATGCCGACAGCACCCGCGCGGCTGCACCGCTCAAGGCGGCGGACGACGCAATACTTTTTGATAATTCGGGTTATGATTTTGAGGGCTCGGTAGCAAGAGTTCTTGAGATCATAGAGGAGAGAACGGGAGTGAAGAGAATTGAAAAGTAAGGCATATATCAGAATAAGAAAATGGTTGCTCAATCCCGCTAAGTTCTTTTTCAGAATACATGCACACGATACCGAAAACGAGCCTCGCGAGGAGGATGGACCGTATATCATCTGCTCCAATCACATATCGAATGCCGACCCGGTATTCCTGTGCGCGTCAACGAGCGAACAGCAACCGCACTTTATGGCAAAAAAGGAGCTTTTCAAGGTTCCCGTCGTAAATAAGATAGTAAAGGCGCTCGGCGCGTATCCCGTAGACAGAAAGGGCGCGGACGTAGGCGCGATACGTAAGACCATCAAAATGCTCGGGGAAGGAAAGTGCATCGGTATTTTTCCGCAGGGGCACAGGTTCAAGGGAGTTTATCCGAGAGAGACTGAGGTCAAAAGCGGACTTGGAATGATAGCCGCAAAATCGGGAGCTACCGTATTGCCGTGCTACATCAAAATGAAAAAGCGTAAATGGTCGCTTTTCCGCAGGGTGGACGTCTATATCGGCAAGCCGATCACTGCTGAGGAGCTTGCATACAACCCCGAGGCACAGGGCGAATATCTGAGAATATCAAATTACATTTTTGATAAGATCTGCTCGATTGGAGATAATGTTGATGCAGAAAACAAATAACGGCATGCAGATAACCGTTGCCAAGAACGCGGGCTTTTGCTTTGGCGTGGCAAGGGCGGCAAAGCTTATTGAAGCGGAGATAGCAGGCAGAGCACAGGGCGAGAGGATCTTCACCCTCGGTAAGCTTATCCATAACGATACCTATAATGCCTATCTTGCCGCCAACGGTGTCGGAGTGGCAAGCCAAGATGATATAGAAAGGCTCGCGCAAGAGGCAAAAGAGGGCGCAAGCGTAAAAATATTCGTCCGCGCTCACGGCATTGAGAAAAAAGTCAAGCAGCAGCTTGAGGACGCGGCAAATAAAAACCCATACTTTTCCTTTGTCGATTGCACGTGTGTGTTTGTAGACAAAATACACAAAATCGTGAGAGAGCATAATGACGAAAACGGTCTGCTTTTGGTGCTCGGATCGAAGGATCACCCCGAAGTCATCGGATTTTGCAGTCAATTTGACGGAAAAGTATGCATTTTCGAGAACCATAATGAGCTCGAAAAAGCAATTACCGAAGGTAAAATTCCCACGGATTTGACAAATCCACCAATTGTGGTAGCGCAAACCACCCAAAACTTGGGAGAATGGGAGAAAATAAAAAAAGTTTTGATAAAACTATATACAAAACCTCTTATTTTTGATACAATATGTAATGTTACGGAAAACCGACAGCTTGAGGCAGTAAAGCTATCTCGCGAGAATGAATTTATGGTCGTCATAGGCAGTAGAGGAAGCTCAAATTCGGTCAAACTGTATTCGATATGCAAAGAGGAATGCAAGGAGACTGTTATGATAGAGACCGCGGAAGAGTTAAGTCAATATATTCCGTTATCCCACAAAAAAGTGGGGATTGTAGCAGGAGCATCGACTCCGCACAATATAATTCAGGAGGTAGAAAAAACCATGAGCAAAGAGAATTTTGCAGAGCTTCTCGAAGCATCGTTGAAGACAATAAATACAGGAGATGTAGTTACCGGTTACGTAACAGCGGTTAACGATACAGAGCTTCAGCTCGATATCGGCGCAAAGGTTACAGGCATAATCAAGGCTGAGAAGATCACAGACGATCCCGCAGCAAAGCTTACCGAGATGTTCAAGATCGGCGACGCGGTTGAGGCGTTCGTTGTAAGCGTAAGCGACATCGACGGATTTGCAAGACTCGACAAGAAGAGAGCAGACAACGACAAGAACTGGCACAAGATCGTGGCAGCTAAGGAGAACAACGAGGTTCTCGAGGGTAAGGTCGTTGAGGTTATCAAGACCGCAGGTGTTCGCGTAGTATGCGACGGAACACGCGTATTCATTCCCGCAAGCCAGACAGGCACACCCAAGGGCGCAGATCTTTCCGCGCTTGTAGGACAGAACGTTAAGTTCAGAATCATCGAGATCGATGGCAGAAGCGCAAAGGGCTCCATCAGCTCCGTGCTCCGCGAGGAGAGAAAGAAGGCTGAGGCAGAGTTCTGGGCAAGCATCGAAGAGGGCAAGCAGTACACAGGTAAGGTTAAGAGCCTTACAGCGTTCGGCGCATTCGTTGACCTCGGCGGTGTAGACGGAATGGTACATAAGACAGAGCTTTCTTGGAAGAGAATCAAGTCCCCTGCAGACGTAGTTGCAGTAGGTGACGAGATCACAGTTTTCGTAAAGAGCTTTGACGCAGAGAAGAAGAGAATTTCTCTCGGATACAAGACAGAGGAGATGAACCCCTGGACCATCTTCACAACCAACTATGCAGTAGGCGACATCGTAACTGTAAAGATCGTTAACATGATGCCCTTCGGCGCATTTGCAGAGGTTGTTGACGGTGTAGACGGACTTATCCACATTTCTCAGATCGCAATGACAAAGATCGCAAAGCCCGCTGACGTTCTTGAGATCGGTCAGATGGTAGACGTAAAGATCGTTGGCATTGACAACGAGAAGCAGAAGGTAAGCCTTTCGATCAGAGAGCTTCTTGAGGAAGCAAAGGCACTTGCAGAGGAAATGCCTGAGGATGCGGAGGCAGTTGAGGCAGTTGAGGCTGCAGCAGACGCTGAGTAATAAATTAAAAAGGACAAGAGAGATCCACATTGGTGGGTCTCTCTTTTTCAGCTAAAAAAATCTTGAAAATATTTTAAAAAAGGTATTGCATTTTTTATTAAAATGTAGTATAATAACTGAGTCGTAATACGGAGGCATAGCTCAGTTGGTTAGAGTACTTGCTTGACATGCAAGGGGTCGTAGATTCGAGTTCTACTGTCTCCACCAAAAAGAAAAGAGAGGGTTCATCCCTCTCTTTTCTTTTTGCTGAAACGATATTACCACGAAAAATCTACTACCTCGCTTGCGAGGTATTGTTTTGCGCGTTAAACCTTTTGATTTGATTTATGCGTTGGCGCAAAACAGGATTCAGAGTTCTACTGTTGTTGGATTTGAGCTTCTAACCTATACGATCAAGTTTTTTCACAAATTCACATTGAGTTAATATATGTGCGATATAATCAATATATATGAATTTACTTAAGGAGACCAATTATGGCAGAAAAGATTATCATTGCAAGTGACAGCACCTCCGATTTAAGCCCCGAGCAGATCGCGAAATACGGTGTCAAAATTGTGCCCCTTGGCGTCAGCATGGGCGGAAAGACCTATACCGACGGCGTCGACGTAAACCCCGATATGATATATGAAAACTACGAAAAGACAGGCGAGCTTCCCAAGACCGCGGCGGTAAACATCGCAGATTTCTCGGATTTCTTTGAGAAGTACACAGCAGAGGGATATTCCATAGTTTTGTTTACGATAAGCTCTGAAATGTCATCCACATTTTCTAATGCCCGTCTTGCGGCAGAGTACTTCCCGAATGTATACGTAGTCGACACAAGAAACCTCTCCACAGGCGGCGGACTTCTTGTTATCAGCGCGTGCGAGATGGCAGAGGAGGGAAAGAGCGCGAAGGAGATTGCAGGGGCCTGCCAGCGGCTTGCCGCATGCGTTGACGCTTCCTTCGTTATCGATAGCCTTGAATTTCTCCATAAGGGCGGACGTTGCTCCGCATTGGCGGCATTCGGCGCAAATCTTTTGAATCTTAAGCCCTGCATCGCGGTAAAGGATGGCAAAATGGGCGTCTCCAAGAAGTACCGCGGCAATTTTGCGCGCGTTCTCCCCATGTATATACAGGACCGCATCGGTGACGGCGAGGACCTTTGCACAAAGCACGTTTTCGTAACACACGCGGGATGCGATCAGGAGATAATCGACGCATGCGTTGAAAAGGTAAAGTCCTACGGTATTTTTGAGAATGTTATGGTTTCCCGCGCAGGCTGTACCGTATCCTCTCACTGCGGCAGAAATACGCTTGGAGTGCTCTTTATCAGAAAGAACCCCATTAAATAATGTTTCAAAAAAGAAAGGCGACAAGCCTTTCTTTTTTTTAGAAAATCCTTACTGAATTGGTTTGATTTTATATCGTTTGAAAATTCAGGAGTAAAAGTGTTAATAATGAATTAACTACCGATTAACTAATATAAAAAGTTATTTTTTTGTTGCAAAAGCTATTGATTTTTTGCGCAAGATGTGATAAAATTGTATCCGTTAAAATATGCAAAAAAGGAGACCCCAAATATGGACAGAAATTATGAAGGCTGGCGCGGGTTCGAAGGCGGAACCTGGGTCAAAGAAGTTAACGTAAGAAGCTTTATTAAGCATAACTATACACCCTACGACGGAGACGATTCCTTCCTCGCAGGACCTACACAGGACACACTTGATCTTTGGGAGCAGGTGCTTGACCTCACACGTCAGGAGAGAGAGGCGGGCGGCGTCCTTGACATGGACACCAAGGTAATTTCCACAATTACCTCTCACGGCCCCGGATACCTCAATAAGGACAAGGAGAGAATCGTCGGCTTCCAGACGGAGAAGCCCTTCAAGCGCGCTCTTATGCCCTACGGCGGTATCAGAATGGCGGAGAAGGCATGCGCCGATAACGGATACACTATCGATCCTGAGGTAAAGGAATTTTTCGAGAAGTACAGAAAGACACACAACGCAGGCGTATTTGACGCGTACACACCCGAGATGCGCGCTTGCCGTTCAAGCCATATCATCACAGGACTTCCCGATGCTTACGGCCGCGGAAGAATCATCGGTGACTACCGTCGTGTAGCGCTTTACGGTGTAGACAGACTTATCGAGGATAAGAAGGAGCAGAAGGAGACAACTCGCTCCACAATGTATTCCGACATTATCCGCGACAGAGAGGAGCTATCGGAGCAGATCCGCGCACTTGAGGACCTCAAGAAGATGGCGGCATCCTACGGCTTCGACATTTCCAAGCCCGCGGTTGATACAAAGGAAGCTATTCAGTGGCTCTACTTTGGATACCTCGGAGCAGTAAAGGAGCAGAAGGGCGCGGCAATGTCGCTCGGACGTACCTCCACATTCATCGATATCTACTCTGAGAGAGACCTCAAGGAGGGAAGATATACAGAGGAAGAGATTCAGGAGATGGTTGACCACTTCATCATGAAGCTCCGCCTTGTAAAGTTCGCAAGAACACCCGAGTACAACGCGCTCTTCTCGGGCGACCCCCAGTGGGTAACCGAGTCTATCGGCGGTGTAGGAATCGACGGACGTCACATGGTAACGAAGATGTCGTACAGATATCTCCATACCCTCAAAAACCTCGGCGCAGCTCCCGAGCCTAACCTCACGGTCCTCTGGTCTATTAACCTTCCCGATAATTTCAAGAAGTTCTGCGCAAAGACATCTATCGAGACATCCTCGGTTCAGTACGAGAATGACGACCTCATGAGATTCACACACGGCGACGACTACGCTATCGCGTGCTGCGTATCCTCCATGAGAGTTGGTAAGGAGATGCAGTTCTTCGGCGCAAGAGCAAACCTTGCAAAGTGCCTCCTCTACGCTATAAACGGCGGTATTGACGAGGTATCGGGCAAGCAGATCGGTCCCGAGTACCGTCCTATCACAAGTGAGTACCTTGATTACGACGAGGTTATGCACAAGTACGACGATATGATGAGATGGCTTGCGGGCGTATACGTAAACACCCTCAACATCATTCACTATATGCACGATAAGTACTGCTATGAGAAGATCCAGATGGCTCTTCACGATAAGAACGTTACCCGTTGGTTCGCGACAGGTATCGCAGGACTTTCTGTTGTAGCAGACTCTCTCTCCGCTATCAAGTACGCCAAGGTAAAGGCTATACGCAATGAGGCGGGAATCGTAGTTGACTACGAGGTCGAGGGTGACTTCCCGAAATACGGAAACGACGACGACAGAGTTGACTCTATCGCATACGATATCGTCCATAGATTTATGGAGCATATCAGAAAGAATCATACCTACCGTAACTCCGTGCCTACAACCTCTATCCTTACTATCACATCTAACGTAGTATACGGTAAGGCAACAGGCGCAACACCTGACGGAAGAAAGAAGGGCGAGGCATTCGCACCCGGAGCAAACCCGATGCACAGACGTGATACACACGGCGCGGTAGCATCTCTTGCATCTGTTGCAAAGCTTCCTTTCATCGATGCTCAGGACGGTATCTCAAATACCTTCTCGATCATACCCGGCGCGCTTGGAAAGGATGATAAGATCTTCGCGGGCGACATCGAGGTTGACCTCGACTGCTGCGTAGCGGGAGCATGCTCATCCCCCACACTTTTTGAGGGACTTGACGATCACGACGCAGAATAATTCTAAAAGGAGAAAAACAATGGCAGCAACACAGAACCAGATAGATAACCTCGTTTCGTTGCTTGACGGCTACGTCCAGAAGGGCGGCCATCACCTCAACGTAAACGTGTTCACAAAGGAAACACTTCTTGATGCGCAGGCGCATCCCGAGAAGTATCCCCAGCTTACCATCAGAGTAAGCGGATACGCGGTTAACTTCATCAAGCTCACAAAGGAGCAGCAGGATGAGGTAATTTCAAGAACCTTCCACGAACAGATCTGAAATGACTAAAGGTATTATCCACTCGGTGGAGAGCTTCGGCACAGTGGACGGCCCCGGAATACGCTTCGTGCTGTTTTTACAGGGCTGTCCGATGCGCTGCCTCTATTGTCACAACCCCGACACATGGAAGATGGCAGGGGAGCGGACGATGAGCGCGGACGAGGTGCTTTCGGAGTACAGAAAGAACGCGGTCTTTTATAAAAACGGCGGATTAACGGTTACAGGCGGAGAACCGCTTTTGCAGCTTGACTTCTTGCTTGAGCTTTTCAGTAAGGCGAAAAAAGAGAGGATACACACCTGTATCGATACCTCAGGTGTGACCTTTGACCCTGAAAACACCGAATACCTCGAGAAGCTCGACCGACTTTTGAGCCTTACCGACCTTGTCATGCTTGATCTGAAGCACATCGACAGCGAGAAGCATAAGGAGCTTACCGGTCAGCCGAATGAAAATATCCTTGCCTTTGCAAGGTATCTTGACGGTAAGGGCGTGGCGATGTGGATAAGACATGTCGTAGTAGAGGGATATACCAATGCAGAGAGCGATCTTATCCGCCTTGGCGAGTTTATAGGAACGCTTAAGAACGCGAAGGCGCTTGACGTGCTTCCGTATCACACCATGGGTGTGTCGAAGTATGCGGAGCTTGGCATCAAGTACAGACTTGAGGGGCTTCAGGCAATGACGAAAGCGGACGCGGCGGCGGCAAAGCAAAAAATTCTTTTGGGAATAAAAAACTCAAGAAATAGAAAAGAGACTTGCTGATGCAAGTCTCTTTTCCTTTTTTTGAATTACTTAACCGTTAAAAGCTCCTCTGCGCTCTTTCTCTTGGGGGCGGGAAGCTCATCCGCGGTGGGATAGCCGATAGCAACGAGAGCGGAAACCGACTGACCTTCGGGAACTCCGACCACCTCGGCAACCTTTGCTTCGTCAAAGATACCCATAATAACTGTGCCAAGCCCCGCCTCGTGAGCGGCAAGACAGAATGTCTGGGTTGCGATACCGGCGTCAAAGGACTGCCAGTGTGTGCCCTTGCTTGTGGTGGCAGAGCCATCTCTCTCATATCCGGAGCGATTGTTTATAGTTGTGACAACGACCATAGCGGGCGCGCCGCTTGCAGTGCCTATGTTGTACTCAAAGCCCATCATGCACTCATTTGCAAGTCTGTCCTTGAGGGTTTTGTCAAGCACGGCGATATATCTTGTCGTCTGGGAATTTTTCCAGCTTGGCGCATAAGCGGCGGTAGCCACAATATTGGAAATAGTTGCGGCTGTAACCTCAGTGTCCGCAAATCTTCTAACACTTCTTCTTGTCTTAATGCAATCAATAGCGTTCATAGGGTATCTCCTGTGGATATACATAGAATTTTGTTTACCGTTAAATTATAGCAAATATTTGCTCTGTTGTCAAGCATATCATGGATTATACCTTAAGACGTGCGAAAAAAGAAATAAAAGCGAAAAACAGATGAAAAAATATGCGAAAAAACTTGATTTAAGAAGAATTTTGCGATACAATAAGAATGTGTATTAATTCGAACGTGGTGAGGCCTATATAAACGATGGAAAACTATACGAAGAATTTTGGATTTAAGCATAAAGCCGGCGTTATCATGCCCGTAAGCAGTCTGCCCGGAAAATACGGTGTCGGCAGCCTTGGCAAGGCGGCGCATGACTTTATAGACTTTCTTGACACCACAGGGCAGAAGTGCTGGCAGGTGCTGCCACTTAATCCTACCTCGTACGGCGATAGCCCCTATCAGTCACCGTCAAGTGTGGCGGGAAATCCTTATTTCATCGACCTTGATATTCTTGCGCAGCAGGGACTGTTGACAAAGGACGAGCTTGCCGCGCAGAGAAACGGGGCAAAGAGAGTTGACTATGGCTGGCTCTATAACACAAGATACAAGGTCTTGCGGCTTGCCCACTCTCGCTTCACACCCGATGCGGAGTATAAGAGATTTGTAAGGAAAAACGGGGCATGGCTTGAAAAGTACGCGCTCTTTATGGCGCTCAAGGTCAAGAACGGCTATTGCGCATGGACGGATTGGCGGGACGAGGACAGAGATTATAAAAAGGCAATAGAGAATAAGGCGGAGCATGAAGGCGAAATGGCCTTCTGGCGTTGGATACAGTTCGAATTTTCAAGAGAATGGCGCGAAATTGTCAATCACGCGCATCAAAAGGGCATACATATAATCGGAGATATGCCGATATACGTCGCGCATGACAGTATGGACGTCTGGGCGGCACCCGAGCAGTTTATGCTTGACGAGAATTATAATCCCACGGTCGTGGCGGGATGCCCCCCGGACGGATTTTCGCCCGACGGACAGCTCTGGGGCAATCCGATATATAATTGGGAGCGTATGGAAAAGGAGGGCTTTTCCTGGTGGCTTGACCGTGTCGGTCTTGCATTTGGTCTCTATGACATACTGCGAATAGACCATTTCCGCGGCTTTGCGGGATATTATGCTATTTCTTACGGTGACGAGAACGCAAGGAACGGAAAGTGGGAGAGCGCGCCGGGAATAGCGCTTTTCAGAACCATTGCGAAAAAATATCCCAAGGCGAAAATAATCGCCGAGGACCTTGGATTTATAACCGATGACGTCCGTGAGCTTCTCGCCGAAGCGGGCTTCCCGGGAATGAAGATGCTGCACTTCGCCTTTTACGACGATGAGAGCGAGTATCTGCCCAAGACCTATAAGGATCCCAATTGCGTCGTCTACGCATCCTCACACGATTCCGACTGTACCGCCACGTGGATACACGAACTGGATGGTGATACAAAGGTCAGATTTAAGAGAGAATGTCCCCGTATAAAGGGGCAGAGCAGGCTCTGCGACCTGATTGAATTTGCCTTTACCAGTAAGGCAAACCTTGCTATGGTTCCAATGCAGGACTATCTTGAGCTTAAAAACGCGGAGGGAAGAATGAACACCCCCGCAACAGCCTCTGGAAATTGGACGTGGAGAATCAGCCCAAGATACAACACCGCAAAAATGCGCGATAAAATGCTTGAGCTTGCAAAAAAGACCAAGAGAGCAAAATAAAATAAGGGTGAATACAACGCTTAGTTTGTATTCACCCTTTTTATTCTGCCGACGATTATTTAGTTTTTTTCTTGCGTGTTTTCTGCCTGTTGAGGTAATACATCGGCGCGCCAACGCACAGAACGCCGCCTATTATGTTGCCAATTGTAACCGGAATTAAGTTGGTAACAAGGAAATTGTATATATTCAAGGTTTCCATGTATTCAGGACTAAATCCGTATGCGCTCATAGCCAGCTCTGCGTATTCAGGATTAAGAGCTGCCAGAAGCCCCGCCGTTATGTAATACATATTGGCGACACAGTGCTCAAATCCGCCCACAACGAATATCATAATTACAAAGAAGCTGGATAGTAGCTTACCGGTAACGTCCTTTGAGCAAAAGGTCATGATAACCGCCGCGCAAACCAGAATATTGCACAATATTCCGGACACAACACCCTCTAAAAAGGATATGTTGGCCTTCCCGAGCGCAACCTTTATCGTGTATGCGCCAAGCATACCGGAGGAATAATCCCATTGCCCCGACATAGAAAATAGCAGAGCGGTAAGCGACGCGCCCACGAAATTTCCTATGTAGACCAAAACCAAGAGCTTTACAAAGCTCCAAAGCTTCTGCTTTTTATCAAATAGGCTCATAGAAAAGAGGCAATCACCGGTAAAAAGCTCCGCGCCCATAAGGACGACCATCATAAGTCCGACAGGGAATACCACACCTGCAAGAAGTCTTGCAAGACCAACGTCCGCGACAGTGTGAGCCGCCACGCTGCTGATGCCGGCGCCCATTCCGATCATAACACCTGCAAGGATAGCCTTACCGAGCATTCGCCATGCAGACATGCGCGCCTTCGATTGGCATCCGTCTATGTATTTGTCAACAGCATCATTTATAGCAAAAAAGCCTTCCAAGATGTCCAACACCCCTTTTTTTTTGATTCGACATATTATATCACATTTTTACCGTTTTATCAAGTGGGGGAAGAAAAAATATAGTTCAAATTTAATGTCTCTGTTTGTATGCGATACCCAACAAACGAGCGGGCTTACATCATGATGCGTTGAGCAAAGCGTTTATTTTTACTCGTTAATAGAGGGATGTCAATTTGGAGGCAACAAAGGCGGTGGTGGCAGAGATTGATATCTCGGGCAAAATGACAATTTGTCCGCAAATATTCTTGCGCTAATGAGTGGGTTCTCATCGTGACATCTTAAGCAAAAACAAAGAGAGGGATAAACCCTCTCTTTGTTTTTGGTCAGAGTGACGGGATTCTGAACCAAGTTTTGCGCTAACACCCATTTAAAGGTAACGCCTATTTGGCGCAAAACAATCCTTGGCTGCGCCAATGAGTGGGTTCTCATCGTGACATCTTAAACAAAAACAAAGAGAGGGATAAACCCTCTCTTTCTTTTTGGTCGGAGTGACGGGATTCGAACCCACGGCCTCTTGGTCCCGAAGCTAAAATAATAGATATGACACTTACCGCCAAAGACGGAAAAATCACAATAACGGATCATACCAACAATAAGACCTATGAGGGAACTTATAAGGTCGAGCAGAAAACACCTGCCGGAACCGATTATAAGGTTACGATTGACGGAAAGGAAGGATATGCAACCGTAGCTATGACTACATACGCTGACGGAACGGAAGAACCTACATTGCCAATCAACCTCGGTACACACTCAATTTATTTTTACGCTGAATAACATTCTGCCCTCGTTCTGCTTGGAGCGAGGGCGTTTTTTGCAAAAGTAACAGCGTAACCCGGCAAAGTAACACTCCAAAGGGTAGATTTTTAGCCGAAAATATGATAAAATATGTTCAGAAAGAACGGAGGTGTTTCTATGGAGTTTTCCGAAAGATTAAAAGAACTGCGTAGCGAAAAAGGTATATCACAAGCAAAGCTCGCAGCCGATATACATATCTCGAGATCTGCCGTTGCTAAATGGGAGAACGGCTTGGGGTTGCCGAATGATGAGTCACTCAAACTGTTAGCCGATTATTTCGGCATCACAACCGACGAGCTGATCCCGAACAAGAGCAATGAAGAAATCCTTGTGTCGAAGAACAAGACAATCGACCAACAGAAAAAGGTCATCATCGGCTTTGCGGCAGGTTGCGCGATCGGTCTGTTTATATTGGGGTTCATCTTCATTGAACCGTTGCGAGAGAGCTTGGTTCAGTTAGGCTTAGGTATAATTTGCGTGATGCTCGGTATCTTCAATATGTGCGGAAATATCGGCACGATCCATTGGTACAATCGTCGCAAGGTCACGAAGGAGAACCAAAAAGCGTATTGTATGTTTGTCGGTCTTGGAACACTTATTGCAGGCGTGGGAATCATTGCCGGTGCCGTTATAGAAGCGTTAGGTTACATAGCGGCAAGCGGATTGGCAATAGGCGTGGGTGTTCTGATTGGATTAGCTCTTATGCTGTACGCACAGTTCAAATATAATAAAGGTCTGTTCTAAAAGTTATTCTAATACCTTAAGCCCTCGTTCTGCTTGGAGCGAGGGCTATCTTTATACAATCTTAACACCGCGCGGTAGAGTGCTAACGCCGTCTTTATCTGTTTTTTGGTAAAATGTTTATAGTAGAAATAGTATAAGGAGAGGTATATGCGACCTTTACATAGATTTAAGCTGTCATCATTCCAAGTAATTTTACTTGGCTTTGCGGCAGTAATACTGATCGGAGCGTTTCTGTTAATGCTCCCTATATCAAGCAAAGACGGTGTTGTAACACCGTTTTCGGATGCCTTGTTCACATCAACCTCAGCAGTATGCGTAACGGGACTTATCGTGCAGGATACGGCAACCTATTGGTCGTACTTTGGGCAAGCGATTATACTTATACTCATTCAGATAGGCGGTTTGGGTGTCGTTACAGTTGCAGCTTCGGTATCTATTCTCTCAGGCAGAAAGATCGGGCTTGGACAGCGAAGC
>JAZSBL010000012.1:0-10603 GCA_045602385.1 Eubacteriales bacterium
GATTGTAAATAAAACATATGCACTAGAACAATCCCTCCGTCTTGCTTCGCAATCCACCTCCCTTTACACAAGGGAGGCTTACGCAAAGCGTAATCCAAACGAATTTTACAGCCGTGGACACCCCGATAAATCAAAATTTGAATCAAAAAAGGAGCGACGCGTCGCTCCTTTTTTTTTTCAATATATTTCTTTTGTCGTCCTCGTCTTGCCTTTGATAAACAGTAGGATCATATACGCCAGCACGGCAAGTGAAACGATGACCGTCAAGACAACCGTAAAGCTATCCCATATCACTCCCTCACCCAATCGCGGTATTATCGCGCCCGCGAAATTATATAGTCCGTGTATAAGAACGCAAAGCCAGATATTCGCCGTTTTGAGTAATATCACCGCGCACATAGCTCCTATAAGCGCGGAATATCCCATCTGCAAAAATACCGCAGAGGGAGAGCTTTCAATCAGGTTTACAAGGTGAACGAGCCCGAATATCACGCTTGACAGCGCGATCGATATGAACGCCCACCTCGTGTCCTCGGGGTTCTTTTTGAGAATTCCCAAGAAGATAACTCCTCTGAACGCGATCTCCTCAAAAAATCCTACCATCATGCACTCCGCAAGAAGCAAAAGCACCATAGGCGCACCCTCGTTCACTCTCGCGCCGCCCGTGATCACCGCGTGAAACGGAAAATTGTTGACCGCTATCGCAAACGCGGGCAAGGAGATAAGCAACGAGCGCAAAAACGGACTTCTTATCGGGTTCAGCACCTTGTAGCCAAGATGAATGAGCATAGCAAGAAACGCCGCGCCGCCAAGGAATCTCGTCAAGGTCATCTCAAGGCTCAGAGCCAAGCGGGAGCTCTCCTCAACGCCAAAGATCCTTGCCACGCCAACTATCTCACACACAAGAAGCAAAATCATTGCCGCAAGCGCGACCGACAGGCAAATATTCCTCTTATTCAGCCTCATTGTCGCCGTCCTCCGACAAATACTTCGTCTTTATATACCTTTCAAGGAAGAATACGCCTATTCCCACCGCAAACAGTATGCACGCGACGAGCTGCGAGGGGGATAGAGCCTCTATAAATGTGTTTCCTCTGTAATCTCCGCGCAAAAACTCAATGCAGAATCTCCAGACCGCATATACTGCAAGGTATATTGGCAGACAATAGCCCTTTTTGTCAAGCGCGCGGATAAGCAAAAATCCAAACAGACACAAGAGGAATATCGCCTCGAAAAGCTGTGTGGGAACGTATTTCGTCAGCCCCATATTCCCGTGCATCTCTATGCCGTACCACGCGCGTGTCAGCTTGCCGTGGCAGCAGCCCGCAAAAAGGCAGCCTACGCGCCCGACAGCATGCGCCAAGGCAATACCGGGAACGGCGCAGTCAGCGATCTTCCAAAAGGCCTTGGCATGCTCCCCGTCCTCATATTTCTCGTGTCCAAAGCCGAAATACACGGCAAGGAATACAAGCACACCGCCGATAAGCCCACCGTAAAAGGTTGCGCCGGTAGACTCATTTATCTCAAATTTTCCAAGCGTTTTTATATTGTAGAGTGCCTGGAACAGCACGGCAGAGCCGTAGCCGAGACCGACGGCAACAATGCCGCAGGTCATTGCAAAATTCTGTATCTTGCGCCTTACCTTCTGCCTGTCGGCAAGCCAACCGAACAGAAAAAAGCAGGCAATTATACCGACGCAAAGGCAAATATCGTAAAGCGTCAGCCCTAAAAAAACCGGATACGGATACATTTCTTCTCCTTTAGGCAAAACGGCGGGGAGAGCCTCCCCGCCGCCGTTTTTTATTCTTCTGATTCACTCTGACGGATCTCGTCAAGCTCTTCTCTTGTAATAAGTATCTTTCTGGGCTTGTTGCCGTCGGGGGCGCTTACAAATCCCATTTCCTCCATGCGGTCAATGATCTTCGCCGCTCTGCCGTAGCCGACCTCAAGTCGTCTTTGGAGAAGCGAGGTGGAGATCTTACCGGAGTCTATCGCAAGCTCAACGGCATCCCAGAACTTGGAGTCGCCGTCGTTGCCCGATGAGCTGCCGCCTGTAAGGTTGTCAGCGGAGGGCGCAGGAGCGTTTCCGCACTTGGCAGCCTCATTATCGATCGATTTCTCAAATTCCTGATCGTATCTTACGGGTGCGTTTCTCTCCTTTACGAAGGTAACTACCTCCTCGACCTCCTCGTCGGATACGAATGCGCCCTGAACTCTCTGGGGCTTTTGCGCTCCTACGGGAGCGTAGAGCATGTCACCGCGTCCGCAGAGCTTTTCCGCGCCAACGGTATCAAGAATGGTTCTGGAGTCAACACCCGACATAACGGTGAACGCGATACGCGAGGGGATGTTCGCCTTGATAAGACCGGTGATAACGTCAACCGACGGTCTCTGTGTACCTATGATAAGGTGGATACCCGCAGCTCTTGCCTTCTGGGCAATACGAACGACCGCGGTCTCGACCTCTTCTCTTGCGGTCATCATAAGATCCGCGAACTCGTCTATGATAATTACAAGTCTTGGCATGTACGGCTTGTCGGGGTCATTCTTGGTCGCCTCGTTATATCCGGTGATATTACGGACGCCTACCTCCTCGATAAGCTCAAAGCGCTTCTCCATCTCGTTCACCGCGCTGTTGAGCGCGCCCGCCGCCTTTTTGGGATCGCTGATAATACGGCAGCAAAGGTGAGGAATATCTCTGTAAACCTTAAACTCAACCTTTTTGGGGTCGATAAGGAGCAGCTTTACCTCCTCGGGCTTGGCGTGGTAGAGTATACTCATAAGAATAGAGTTAATACATACCGACTTACCCGAGCCGGTCGTACCCGCAACCAGAAGGTGGGGCATCTTTTCAATATCGAATATAACAGGCTTACCCGAAACGTCAGCACCGAGACAAGCGGCAAGCTTGCTCTTATGATTGATAAATTCGGGAGTTTCAATAAGCGTACGGAGCTTGACCGGCACGCTCTTATCGTTGGGCACTTCAATTCCTACCGCCGCCTTACCGGGGATAGGAGCCTCAATTCTGATACCCGACTTTGCAAGTCCGTAGGAGATATCGTCAACAAGGTTTGCGATCTGACGAACGCGCACGCCCGCCTCGGGCTTTACCTCGTATCTCGTAATGGTCGGACCGCAGGAGCATTCAATGTCCTTGATATTGATCTTGAAATCCTGAAGAACACCGCGCAAAAGCTGAATGTTCTTATCTATCTCTTCGGGAGAGGTCGAATAGTGCGTCGGGCCCTCCTCAAGAAGGTCTATGGACGGGAAAACGTATTCGGGGATAGGAGCGGGAGCGGGCTTTTCACCGATAAAGTACTCGTCCTTTACCTCGTTTGCCGCGCGGAATTCCGCCGCGCTCTTAAATCCGTTGTCCTGAACGAGAGGTGTAAATACCTCCCCGGTCTCCTCGTCTATCTGATAATTGTCCTCGTCAAATCTTTCGCTTACAAGATCGTCGACCGCAGAGTAGCCGCGCGCGCGCTTGCCGTTGTCGTCCATGGCGGTAAAGGTGACGGTCTCGCCGTCATTCTCGTTTTCGGCGTCATTGTCATATGCACTCTCATTCTGTGAGAATACCTCGCCCGCGCCTCTCTCGTCGTCATCCTCAAGCTCCTCGACAGCCCTCGCAGGACCTCTTGTCTTAAATCCGTCGGTCTTGCGGAGATCCTCTGTCGAGAATGCGGATACCTTCAATTTTTCCTCCGGCTCCTTGTCCTGTTTTTGGGGATCGGCATCGCGCGTATCATTGCTATCGGTATAGGATACCGTCTTTTCTTCCTTCTTTGCAGTCGGCACTCCGACAAGCGCGGGAGCATCCTCGTCCTCGGCCTGAGCCTTGTCTGTGCTCCTTGCGCGTGACTTTTCAAGCTCTGCGGCTCTGCGCTCGCGCTCAGCCTCACGGTCCGCCGCTCTCTGTGCGCGCTCAGCCTCACGCATCATAGCTCTCTCGGCCTTCTCGTCCTCGCGTCTTGCCTTTTCGTCAAGCTCGTCCTCCGCCTTTTTCTCGGCTCTCGCCTCGGCACTTTTCGCCATGGCATTCTTGACCTTACCGGCAATAAAGGATACGACGGCAACAGGTGTTGTGCCTACAAGGAATGTTATCATGGGAATAAGTACCGCAATCAGCACGAATATAGTTCCGCCGATATTAAGTATCGCGGTCAATGCAAACGCAAGGATACCGCCGACAACGCCGCCGCCCTCGCATCTGGTTCCCTCCTTGAAGAGCTCGCCGACCTTGCTTGAGAAATCCGATACACCGTCGCCCATGTGAATGAAGGTGTGCAGAAGCGCGGACAAAACTATCGCGGTAAGGAACGCTATGACCGCGTTTATCGCAACGAAGTCGCGCTTGTTGTAATTTCTCCAGAATATTACAAAGCAGGCAAGGATAAGCGGAATAAGATATGCCGCGGGACCAAAGAGTCCGAACATGACCTGGCACACCCAGAATCCGACCACGCCGAGCGGATGCTCGCTCTCACGTCCCGAAAGCCCGAGCTCGTTGTTCGGGTTTGCGATAGCGTTTGAAATAAAGCATATGAACAGGAACAGCGCGATCACCGCAACGATATACGGTACAAGCTGATACGCGAACGACGGTTTTGACGCCGTCTTGACGTCCTTCTTCGGCGTTACCGCCTTGCCTTTTTTAACGTAAGTCTTTTTCTTCTGTGCCATTTTGATTCCTCATCTATCTGTCTGTTTTTTACAATTTGCGTATTAATTGCGGCATTTGACACAAACTACTTTCAAGCAAACCGTCCCAAATGCACGTGTATATAACATTATACCATATATTCTTTAATTTGTAAAGGGACTTTTGCGCCAAATTATCACAATTCTATCTTATTTTCGGAGCGTTTATGAAGGAAAAGCTGAAAAACAGGGGCCTCGCGCTCTCCTCGGCCATGGCGGAGCTTTGCGGCTCTGTCGTCGGATACAGCGGTGGCATGATGATCCTATCGGGGTCTTTCGCCCTTATCAAAATGCTGGCAAGCAGGCTAAAGGGGCAAAAAATGCGCTTTTTTCTCCACAAAAATCGGGATATTTATATAAAGTAGGGATTTTTTTTGAAAAACCCCTTTACAAAATATATTTTTTGTGCTATAATGTACCCTGCATAACGGCGGCAAGGCTTCACGAGGCTATAAGTCACACCCGTAAAACTCCCCATGGGAGACAACCCAAAGTGTGAGTTTCACCCTCTCGGTTGCTCTGCGGCACGTATTTTGCAAAAATATTTTATTTTCGAAAGGTGAATACGAAAATGACAGCACAAGAAAAGCAGGCAATTATCGAACAGTACGCTACTCACGAGGGTGACACAGGCTCCCCCGAGGTTCAGATCGCTATCCTTACTTACAGAATAGCTAACCTCACAGAGCACCTCAAGGGCAACCACAAGGACAATCACAGCCGTCGTGGTCTCTTCAAGATGGTAGGTCACAGAAGAAACCTCCTCAACTACCTCCAGAAGGTAGACATCGAGAGATACAGAGCTATCGTTGAGAAGCTCGGCCTCAGAAAGTAATAACTGTTAGGAAACGGAGTGGCATCATAATGCTGTCACTCCGCTTCTTCCTGTCTATGCACAGGCGCAAAACGCAAAAAACAATAAATTCGGAGGATTTAGCACTTAAATAAAGGCACGAAAAACACCGCCTTGGCGCCCTTATTTAAGTTCTAAAGCTCCGGATAATAAATACAAACGGAGGAATAAAAAATGTCCACAACAATCGTAAGCTCCCAGATGGAGTTCAAGAATTTCAAGACCTTCAAGTACACACTTGCAGGCAGACCGCTCGTTATCGAGACAGGTAAGATGGCAGGCCTTGCAAACGGCTCTGTCCTCGTTCGCTACGGTGAGACCGCAGTTCTCTGCTGCGCAACAGCTTCCGAGAAGCCCCGTGACGGTATCGACTTCCTTCCCCTCTCTGTTGACTTCGACGAGAGAATGTACGCGGCAGGAAAGATCCCCGGCGGCTACCTTAAGAGAGAGGGTAAGCCCTCCGAGAAGGCAATTCTCACAAGCCGTGTTATCGACCGTCCTATCAGACCCCTCTTCCCCAAGGATCTCCGCAACGACGTTGCTCTTACTCTCACAGTAATGAGCGTTGATCCCGATTGCGCTCCCGAGGTTGCGGCTATGATCGGTGCTTCCACCGCTCTCGCTATCTCCGACATTCCGTGGAACGGTCCTATCGGCGGCGTTCACGTAGGTCTTATCGACGGTAAGTATATCATCAACCCCACGACCGCAGAGCAGAAGATCTCCGACCTCCAGCTCACAGTTGCAGCGTCCGAAGCAAAGGTCGTTATGATCGAGGCAGGCGCAAACGAGGTTGACGATCAGGTTATGTACGACGCTATCATGCTCGCGCACAAGGAGATCAAGGAGCTTCTTTGCTTCATCAACGCTATCGTTGACGAGATCGGTAAGCCTAAGTTCGAGTACCCCTCCTGCGAGCTCGACCACGATATGTTCGACAAGATCTTCGACTTCTGCGAGAAGGACGTTATGTTCGCGCTCGATACAGATGACAAGACAGTCCGCGACGCAAGAATGTTCCCGGTCAAAGAAGCAATCCTTGCACAGTTCACAGAGGAATATCCCGAGCTTCCCACAATGATGGAGGAGCTTGTATACAAGATCCAGAAGAAGATCGTCCGTCGTTGGCTCCTTCAGGACAAGAAGCGCGTTGACGGCCGTTCCATGAACCAGATCCGCGGACTTGCCGCTGAGGTCGACGTTCTTCCCCGCGCACACGGCTCGGGTCTCTTCACAAGAGGTCAGACACAGGTATTGACAGTTGCTACTCTCGGTACACTCTCCGAGTCCCAGATGCTCGACGGAATCGATAGCGAGACAAGCAAGAGATATATGCACCACTACAACATGCCCGGCTTCTCCACAGGTGAGGCAAAGGCAGTTCGTTCTCCCGGACGCCGCGAGATCGGTCACGGCGCGCTCGCAGAGAGATCTCTCGTTCCCGTTCTTCCCTCCGAGGAGGAGTTCCCCTACGCTATCCGCCTTGTTTCCGACGTAGTATCCTCTAACGGTTCTACATCTCAGGGCTCTGTTTGCGGCTCTACACTTGCTCTTATGGCGGCAGGCGTTCCGATCAAGGCTCCCGTTGCAGGTATCTCCTGCGGTCTTATCACCGCTGAGGACGGCTCTTGGGATACAATGATCGATATCCAGGGACTTGAGGACTTCTACCGCGACATGGACTTCAAGGTTGCAGGTACAAAGAAGCGTATCACATCTATCCAGATGGACCTCAAGATCGACGGTCTTACACCCGAGATCATCGCTCGCGCATTCGAGCAGACCAAGGCAGGCCGTGAGTACATCATCGACGAGGTAATTCTCAAGGCTATCGAGGCTCCCAGAGCAGAGGTTTCCAAGTACGCTCCCAAGATGACATCCTTCCACATCGATCCCGATAAGATCCGTGAGGTTATCGGTAAGGGCGGCTCGGTAATTCAGAAGATCTGCGCAGAATCCGGCGCAAAGGTTGACATCAACGACGAGGGTCTTATCACAATCGCGGCTATCAACGGCGAGAGCGCAGCTATCGCTAAGTCTATGATCGACGCTATCGTATTCGAGCCCGAGGTTGGTTGCACATACAACGGAACAGTTGTTAAGATCCTTGCAAGCAAGGACAAGCCCAACGAGGATATCGGATGCTTCGTTGAGTACGCTCCCGGTAAGGAAGGAATGGTTCACATCTCCAAGATCTGCCAGAAGCGCATCAACAAGGTAACAGACGCAGGTATCGACGTAGGTAGCGCAGTTAAGGTCAAGTTCATGGGTCTTGATAAGAAGGGCCGTATGGACTTCTCCATCCGCGACGCTGAATAATTCGCGCCGACTTAATCAAAAAACAATTGCCGGGGGATGACCTCCCTCGGCAAGCAATAAAATATAAAAATTCAAAGGAGATTATAAAATGACTTTTCTTGAAAACGTCGACAAGGCAAAGCTCCAGAAGATTTTGCTTATAACCATTTCCGCGCTTATGCTCGCAGCGCTTGCACTTCTCCTTGCTATCGTTATAATGAGTATCGAGCCCGCAGGCCTTAAGGAAGCGGATATAGACTTCAAGGATTACACCCTTGAAGAAAAGGACGTAAAAACAGGCAACCTCATTCTTGCCGATAAGGATCACAAATACAGCTACGAGTTCTCCGACGAGGAGCTTGAGGCTTGGGGTGCTTACAGAGATGAGCATTGCGAGAAGACCGAAAACGGTAAAAACCTCAACGGATATTACATGAACGATAAGTCCGCAATGAAGCTTACCAAAGAAGCAATGGCGGCCGCTCATAACATGCTTGTCGCTGCGGAGGCTGCAGTTCAGAAGGACGACATCCTTATTTCATTCACATACGGCTACAACGAGGCAGACAGCGAAGAGTTCAATACTGCTCTTATGTTCGTTCTCGCAAACTACGACGGTGAGGCAATTGATGCCGAGTACACAAAGTGGATCGATTCCAACGCCGAAAGCTACGGCTTTGTAAAGACCTTTGAGGGCGCCGCATACCGCTACGTTGGCGTAGAGCATGCAAAGTACATCACCGACGAGAAGATCACTCTTGCAGACTACATTGCATATCTCAAGGAAAACACCAACCACGAAAAGGGACTCCAGCTCAAGGGCGCGGACGGTGAGACCTACTACGTATACTACGTAACCGCAAAGTCCGGCGAGCCGATCAAGGTTCCCGCCAAGGACAGCTACACTATCTCCGGCACAAATGAGGGCGGAGTTATCGTAACCGTAAAGGTTGAAAAATAATCGACACATGAAGCTTTATTGCCCGTGACAACACGGGCAATAACTTTTAAAAGAGGATAGAACATGAGATATTTTACTAAAGAGTGGTACAACGATACCATGATAGCCGATATGTGCTTCCAGCTCCGCAAGAACGAGAGCGCCTCGGTATATTCGGATAAGTTCTTTGAGCGCCTGTACGCGGTCGAGGAACGCGCATACGCGAAATATTGCAAGCGTCAGGCAAGAGCGGCAAAAACCCCATTCGACAAGAATTCGGCAGCCCTTGAATTTGCAAAAAACTATGAGGAGAACCTCGCATTTGTAAAGGCAAATCTGCCGCAAGAGATCCTTGACGACGTAAAGGATATCAGGGTGCTTGCGCTCGGAACGGCTACCCATAACGTAGCGGCGAGTATAACTCGCTTCTGCGGCAAGAAAAACCGACTCTGCGAGGCAGCCGAGAGAGAGTATAACAATGCAAGCGAGGAAGCCGACGAAATGATCGGCGGCGCTACCGCGCAGAAGCTTCTCGCGCTTGTCGGCGCAGAGATAGTGTCGCTTGAAAGCAACGGAGAAAATGCAACTTTGATGTTCACTCCTGCAGAAAGCGGCGAGCAGAGATCCCTTACCCTTAAGGCCGTAAGAGCTGCAGAGAGCGACGGAGACCTCGCGCCCTCAACCGTTATAAAATATGAGCTTCTCGTAGCAGACGAGGGCGGATTGGAGTTTTCCCTGCTTGCTCTCTCCAACGGTTCCTCGGTTTTGACCGCGACATATCATATCGGCGGAATAGAAATCTGACACGTTATGTAAATCTTGATTTGCAACCTTTTTTAGAAATTATGCAAATAACGCCCCGTGGAATTTTGTTTAATTTGCCAATTACATTTTTAACTAAAATATGGTAGAATAAAAATGTAAGCCCCTCCACACGACGCATTTGCCCATGATAAGAAAGAGGTACACAAATTGTTTTCTATCGGCGACAAAATAATATATGGCTCCGATGGTGTCTTTACCGTGTCTGAATACGCATCATCCCCCATAGACAAGAACGACACAAGGCAGTTCTATGTCCTGCGCCCGATCTACGGCCCCGTAGGAAATGTTATCATGACACCGGTAGATAATGAAAAGGCAAAAATGCGCCCCGTCATGTCGCATGATGAAGCAATTGCATTTGTTGACTCCTTGCCGACAATCGAAGCCCTGACCGTGGAGCGCGAAAAGAACAGACGTGATATATATCGCAAGACTCTTGAGATAGCGAGTGTGGAATCGCTTGTCAGCATTATTAAAACCGTGCAAATACGCCGTATAGAGCTTGCAAAGATCAAAAAACGCCCCTCGGAGTCGGATAATGACTACGAAAAGAAGGCAAAGCATTGCCTTTACGGCGAGCTTTCGGTCGCGCTTGAGATCCCATTTTCAGAGGTCGAGCGCTTCATAGAGTGCAGGCTTGAATCGCTCGTAGGGTAAAAATAACACGACATAAATAAGATAGACATAAAGATAAAGGGAAAGGCGATAGGGTTGCACCCTAAAGGACAGTTTTACCTGCCGACAGAAAAAGCAGAAACCGCAGATTGATTTTCTGCGGTTTTTGTGCTATAATAAAAACATTAATCTTGAATAGTACAAGGAAGATGCTTATGAGAGATGTGATTGAACATTATAACAAGCTAATTGACGAAAACAATGACCCTGCTCGCGATCCTAAACCATTGAGAGATTATATGGACAAGTGGGACGGAGATAAGTTTATCGAGAGTATGCAGCTTGATAAAAGCAAATCCGTTTTA
>JAZSBL010000013.1:0-19352 GCA_045602385.1 Eubacteriales bacterium
TTTTAGAGTTGTGTTCTCTTTGGTTTTGACAGATTTTGTTTCGCACTTGCTTTTTTTGCTTTGTACTTCTTTTATCTGTTGTTCAATTGTCAAGTTTCAATCCGCCCACCCTTTTTGCGTGAGCTTGTCTATTATATCACCGAAGCTCAATCTTGTCAATACTTTTTTTGAATTTTCTTCAAAATTTTTTGACTGTTTTAAGCTTTCGGCGCGTCGGCTCTTTTTGCGCCAACTCGCCTATTATATCACAACAAAAAAGCCTTGTCAATAGCTTTTTAAAAAATATTTTAAAAAAATTCAAGTCGCCCCTCAAATAAGAGAAGCGACTTGAAAATTTCGCTTATTTTTCTTTATGATTATAATACTCCTTGAGCACATACGAGGCTGCCACGCAGGCGTATGACGAGCCGTGGCCGTTATCCTTTGCTTTCTCGTCATCGGGCTCAATGACTACCGAAATAACAATTTCAGGATCGTTATAAGGTGCAGTGCATACAAACAATCGGTTATCGTTTTTGTCGGCGCCTCTTTGCGCAGTACCGGTCTTACCTCCAACTGTAACCGGAAGTCCGGACATGTAGTACCTTACGGCAGGATCGCTCGTTGCCATCTGCATCATTCCCCGTCTGACGGCAAAGAGCGCATCGTCTGAAAGGTATATGCTGCTTACAACCTTGTTTTCGCTTCTTAGTATTATATCACCCTTCTCGCCGTACGCACGAACTTCTTTTAATAAATGAAGAGAATAGCGCGTGCCGTTTCCGGTGACGGTTGCGATGTAATTTGCCAGCTGAAGCGGAGTGAAGCTGTTGTCAGACTGGCCGATCGCCGCGGCGATAGTATTTCCCTCGGTCCAACCAAGCAGACCGTTGTCCTCTCTGTATTGCGGTCCGGCAAGAATGCCTGTTTTTTCCGGGAGCTCTATACCGGTGGGCTCTCCGAGACCGAACGCCTTACAGTATTGATTCATTATATCGATACCCATGACACGTCCAAGCTCGTAGAAATAACAGTTGCAGGACTCTTGAAGCGCATACATCGCGGTAACGTTGCCATGTGAATTGGGGTAATACCAGCACTTGGGCTGATAGTCGCTGTAATAGGTGTAGATACCGTCACAGCGCAGGGTGGTGGACGACGACAGCGCGCCGCTCGTTATTCCCGCCGCAACCATTCCGACCTTAAAGGTAGAGCCGGGGGTGTAAACGCCGTTCAGCACACGGTTGTAAAGAGGGTTGGCCTTGTCGTGCAGTAAGTTATTGTAATTTTCGTTATATGTAGTCAGATCGTATGAGGGATATGACGCAAGAACGAGCACCTCACCCGTCTTGGGGTCGACCGCGCTGAGTGCCCCTGCCTGAGCATCACCTATCATTGCAACATTTTCTGCAAGTCCGTCCTCTGCGGCAATTTGAAGATCAATATCTATGGTAAGATATACGTCATTGCCGGCAATGGGCTCCTTTTCAACACGGCTGTCAATAATATTTCCGTCGCTGTCCTCAACCACGATGCGAATGCCGTCCTCGCCGCGAAGATATTCCTCAAAAAGCTGCTCACAGCCCGTAAGACCGACCGCGTCATTCATATCGTACCCCAGAGCCTTGTATTCCTCCCAACGCTCGGCGGGAATCTTGCCCAGCTGACCTAAAATGTGGGATGCGTATCCCGGATATAGATACTCTCTTCCCGTCTCTATCTCAAACGTGGCGCCGGGGACGGCAAGCTCCTCTATATATGTAATAAATGAAAGAGAAACGTTCTCACATACAACGTATCGGTTGTATACGGAGAAATCCGCCACCTCCATGTCGTACCTTGCTCGGAGCAGCTTGTCTATCTCCTCGTCGGTGAAGCGGGGTGTTCCGTTACTGTCCGTCATGCTGTATCTTGGGAGATACCAGGCGAGAAGCTCACTTTCCGAGGGGAACTTATCGGGATTTGCGGCGTAAAACTCGGCAAGATATGATGCGGTAAGCTCGTTTTTGGGTTTTTCGGAATCGGTTTCCAGCTCATTCTCGGCGATTCTCTTCAATAATCTGTAATAAATATTGGACTCAGGATTGCGCGCCTCTGCCGAATAGGTGTAATTGGGATATACACCGTCGAACGGAAAGCTGCCGCTATCGTTTCTGGCTACGCCGAGAGAGTCAAGCGCGTCGAGTATCTTAAGTATGTCACCGTTACGCAAAAGCTGTGTTGCCGCCATCGCGTCATAGTCAAGCACAAAGTCATATGAATAGGTATTGCCGACAAGCTTTTTTCCGTTCCTGTCGTATATCTCGCCCCTGACCGCGCTGATCGGCTCTTGTCTTTCATAGGTGCCGGTGCTGATCTTCTCCGAGTCTGCCGTAAGGCAGATATTTATCATTCTGATAATAAATATCGCGCATATAAGCAGGAATATTGCCATAACACAAAAAACACGGACGTAAAATTTGTTCTTTAACATAACATTTTACCTCCGTGTTTTTTATTTTCAGCCTTCTCTTACAACGGTAAGAGATTGAGACCGAATTCAAATAAATATAATACTATCATTGCAATTACACCGGCATTAAGAATAACGATCGGCATAATTCTGTTTTTGGGGATATATACCTCTCCCCTGTCGATTTTAAGCTTTTTTCTGAATATCAAGGGTATTATTATCGCGCATATCATAGAAACGAGTACAAACAGCTCGAAAGCCAGCAGTCCTATGATCGCGAAAATATTTTCCTCTACAAATCCCATAAGAGCCGCACTGTCCTCAATATCTATCGCCTCAAGAGCATCCGACAGTGGGGTTAACAGAGGAGCTATCACCGAGCCTACGAAATTAACGATTGCGTGAATGGCGATAGTGATATAGATCTTGCCGGTGTTGTAGTAAATGTATCCGAGAAGCAGACCGAGCGCAAAGCAGTAGAAGAACTGATAAAGGTTGCCGTGCATCAGTCCGAACACAAGTCCCGAAAAGCCTATTGAAATAAACGAGCCGTATTTACGTGTGCGGTCGATAATAAGCTTGCGGAATACGAACTCCTCTCCAATGGGCGCAACGAGGACTGTAAATATACCGGTTATCCAGAGATTGTCGTAGTCGATAATGCTTTCAAGACCGTTGCCGTATTCGTAGCCAAAGGAGTACGACAAAAGCTCCATGACATAGTTTCCGATCATCGCGCCAATATACATAAATCCGAACGCGGTTATCAGAAACAGTAGAAAAGCGCCCACGCCCAGCTTTTTCTTTTCGGGTGGTCTTGCCTCGCATTTAGAAAGCACGATCAACAAGACCGGAAGGGCGAAAAGGTAGAGAGATGCGGGCGTTACTATGTTTAAAAAGAGCGTCGTCTGATAGAATTCGGGCGCGGCAAGCATAACTATGATCTGTATAATAAGCGATACCGCAAAAGAAACCGAGGTAAAGAGCGCGTATCCCGTGCCCAGCCTTGTGAATTGCTTCTTTTCCTTTGCCTCATCAATAAATGGAGCGTAAGAGTAAGACGGCTCCTCATTTACCTTGAAGTCCGCGCCGAAATTGTTATATCCTCCGCCGCGGTAGTATCTAGAATAAGGGTTGTCGAAATCTCTCTGATCGAATCGGATCTCTTCCTTTTGACCGTTATCCTGAGAGTTAAAATCATTATCGTTCAATTATCTATCCTCCGATAGGGTGTTATCTGTTTTTGTAAAGCACTCCGTCCTGCAGTATACCGGGATGCTCAATAAGTCTGCCTATTCCAACGCATTCACAGTCCATGGGGTTTTTGGCGATTGTAACGCGGAGACCTGTCTTTTTAGTAATAAGCTCGGAGATACCGGCGATGTTCGCTCCTCCGCCCACAAGCATAATGCCGAAGTTGGAAATGTCTCCCGCGATCTCGGGCGGTGCGCTTTCAAGCACGCTTGAAATGGTGCGACAGATAGACTCAAGAGCCGTATGTATGGCGTTGTATACGTCCTCGGTGGTAACACGCACAGCCTGAGCGCACTTAAGCTTCTCGTTTCTTCCGCTGACGTCGCAAGAACCTCTGTCAAGACCCGCGATAGCCGCGCCTATCCTGACCTTGATCATCTCTGCGCTCATCTCTCCGATAAAGAGATTTCGCTTGGTGAGCAGATTGTTAATAATGGCGTTGTCAAGACGGTCGCCGCCTATCTTTACGGCTCTTGACTTAATGATCCTTCCGGAGCTGATGACCGCGACCTGTGTCATTCCCGCGCCTATATCAACTATCATGCAGCCGCGGTGATCGTTTACCCGAAGACCCGCACCGATAGCGGAGGCGAGAGAGGATTTGATCGTTCCGACTGCCTTTGCGCCCGCAGCGAATATAGCGTTTTCCACCGCAAGTCTCTCGACCTCGGTGCAGCTTTCGGGAGTGCTTACAAGCACCACGGGGCGGTTGAAGAGCGAAAGCGATTCTGTTCTTACAAAGTATTCGCGAAGCATCAAGGTTGTTACCTCAAAGTCGGAAACCACGCCGTTTCTTATGGGGCGGTAGGCCTCCATATTGGAGGGGGTCTTGCCTATCATCATTTTAGCCTCGCGACCAAGCGCGACTACGCTGTCGTCGTTTTTGTCAACCGTAACGACCGTGGGCGAGCGCAAAATAATTCCCTTGCCCTTGACGAACATTCTCGTGTTCGACGTGCCGAGATCAAGTCCTATGTGCTTTGGCATCGTATCCCCCTCCTTTCCACGTATTTGTGAGTATTGCTCTTATCTGAGCTGATCTATATCAATTTTAAACTTTTCCTTCAGCGTCCTGCAAAGAATATTCACTGGCAGACCGACCACGTTAAAATAGTCGCCCTCGATTCCCTTTATGTGCTCACTTGCAAGTCCTTGTATCGCGTATGCTCCGGCCTTGTCGTAAGGCTCATCGGTGTTAAGGTAAGCCTCTATCTCTCCGTCGGTCATCTTGTCAAAAATGACTTTCGTAGAAGCGAAGGCGGTGGTATTTTCGCCATTATATGAAACGTATATTCCGCTTATTACCTCGTGAGAGCCTCCCGAGAGCATTCTGATCATCCGCTCTGCATCGTCGCGATCCTTGGGCTTGCCGAGAAATTCACCGTTGCAGTAAACCAAGGTGTCACACGCGATAATTATTGACTCGTCCGCGCCGGCGCCAAGTTTTTCCTTTACCGCCAAGCCCTTGCGCTCGGCAAGCGTCATTACAAGCTCACCGGGCTTGCGAATATCGCTTGATTCGTCCGCATCTGCGGTCACTATATCGAATTTCAATCCGAGATTTTCAAGGATTTCTTTTCTTCTCGGAGATTTTGACGCTAAAATAACTCTTATAGCCATAAAACAGACCTCTACTTAAAAATGGGCATAATACACCATTATTATTATCCAATATAAAATTATATCATAATTAAGTCAAGTTTTCAAGTATGATAAGGCAATTATTTATCAAAAAACGGCAAAAATGCGACAACTTTCGCCCCCATACCCCGAAAAACAAAAAACGGCACTCTTCACATTGAAGAATGCCCTAAAAATATACTCTGTTTTTATCCTCTATTGGAGGTTTTTGAAGAGGGGTACGGGGAGGGACTTTTGCAAAAAGTCCCTCCCCACATATCCATCTCTATATCCCTCACTTCAATCCCCTGACGTGATCGACGAACTGCTGCGCGGTCCTGCCCGAAATACCGCCTCCGAGCATCTCCCACTTGTGGGCCTCGGCGATAAGCGTTTCCCTGTCCATTTCTATTTCGGGATAGCGCGAAGCAAGGGCTACTACCATTTCGTCAAACTCCCTGCGCGAGGGCTTGAAATAGCCTATCGACAAACCAAAGCGGTTCACGAGCGAAAGCTTTTCCTCGATAGTCTCGCAACGGTGGAGATCGCCGTCCTGTGTCATATCGTTCCTGTCCTTCCAGGTCTCCTTGATAAGGTGACGGCGATTGGAGGTCGCGTAGATCAGTACGTTGTCGGGCTTAGTCTCAACACCACCCTCAATTATCGCCTTGAGATATTTGTATTCGATCTCCGACTCTTCAAAGGAAAGATCGTCCATGTAGATTATAAAGCGATAGTTGCGGTTCTTGACCTCACTGATTATCTGAGACAGACAACCGAACTGATGCTTGTATATCTCGATCATACGAAGACCGCGATCATAGTATTGGTTGATTATAGCCTTGATGCTTGTCGACTTGCCTGTTCCGCTATCTCCGTAAAGGAGAAGATTGTTTGCTCCCTTGCCCGAAACAAAGGCCTCGGTGTTGTCGACAAGCGCCTTTTTCTGCGACTCGTAGCCGATAAGATCGTCAAGAGAGACCTTGTGCATGTTCGTGATAGCGCGGAATCTCATGCCACGGCAATTCTCATCAGTCTCTATCCTGAACGCCTTGTTAAGACCGAACATTCCGACACCGTAATCGCGGTAGAACTCGGCAACGACGTAGAAGATCTCCTCTCCGTCCCTTGCTTCCTCAATGCGGCGGCTGAGCGCGCGCACCTTTTCGCTCACGTTCTTGTTGAATATCTGCTCGCGCTTTGCTATTGCCTTGTAGTCTGAAAGCACCGAGAAGCAGTTTATGTCAAGAGCCTTTTCAATTGCGGAAAAATCAAAATCAAAGAGAGCCTTGAACACCGAAAAATCGTTTATTGCAAAGCTGTTTACGGTTCCCTCCTGAACGCCCGCCTTTTCATAGGTCAAGCTAAAGGGATTTTCGTCTGTCATTATCAAAAAGGTGAGATAATTGTGCCAGAGATCGTTGTCGAAGCCGTACCTTGTTGCAACCTCCAGAAGATTGCGCACCTGGGCGTAAATGCGGGTGCGAAGATCGTCATCGGTTGCGCTTTTCGTGTCAAAATCCTTAAAAACGCGGCCAAGCTCGCTAAGGATCTCATCCTCCGCGCTCTGGCGGTATATTATAAGCTTAGATATTTCGCGATACATAAAAATCCTCCCATAAAGAGTTTAAAGCAATTATATCACCTTTGCCGCAAAATTTCAATAGCATTTAATAAAAAAGGCGGTCGCGGCAATTGGCCGCGACCGTTTTTGTGTGTGATCTACAGATCGAATAGTATTAAATTATTCAGCGTAGTTTGTGAGAGCCGCATCCTTCGCGTCGATAACTGCCTGAGGAATTTCGGGCATGTTGTCAGCCGAGCCGATAGATACTGTCGCGTCAGCTGTAACGTTAATGTCTTCGCCGTTGGAGGACGCGTCGAGAACGAAGTCAACGGTGATCTCGCTGTCAGAGATTACTATCGTTGCGTCAGCGGCAGCGTCAATGTTTACGTCGTTTTCGGGATCGGACGCATCAAGATCAAAGTCAACGGTGATCTTGTTGAAGCCTTCCATATTTACAACTGCGCTTATATCGTAGCTGCTGTCGGCGTACTCGACCTCTGTTTCCTCGCCGGTCTGCTGATTTGTTACGGTTGCTACGCAATCGGTAACCGCATAGGATGCCTTAACGTCAAGTACCTTTCCGTTAGTGTCTTCCGTGGGAAGCGCAAGAGTTACGCCCACCTGTGCGGTCTGTCTTCCGGTGATGTACTTGTAAAATTCCTGCCATGTTTCGGACTCCTCGTCCCACTCGTCGTCATAGAGGTAGTTGCTGTAGGGAAGGTCCATGCTGAAGTTAGCGACTGCGGAGTTGAACATTCCCGTGTCATCAACGTTGATATCAACTACAAGGGAGAGCTCGCCTGCATTCTCAGGATCGCCTTCCATTGCCAGCTTTGCCTCGATGTGAGTTCCGTTGATGTCAACGAACGCCTCGGCGGGCATATCCTCGTCAGTGCTTGTAACCTTAGCGCCAAAGCCTGTAAACGTCTTGCATTCCATGTGGAGCCAAAGCTCAACCTCAACGGTTTCCAGGAGCTGATCGATAGTTTCGTCAACCGTTTCGTCGATCTCGTCGGGGTCGATCTCGTCGGGATATTCCTCGGCGATCTTTTCTGCAGCGTCACGGACAACCTGCTTGATAGCGTCGACTGCGTAATCTGTGCTTACGTAGTATCTGCCATCCTCGTATGTAATATCATCGGCTGTCATCTTGGGAAGCTCGATCTTTACAAGCTCCTTAGCGAGATCTATGATCTGCTTTGCCTCTTCGCTGTCAAGCATAGCAACTGCCTGCTCAACGGTAGCGTCAATGTTTGCCATTCCCTCTGCAAGAGAGGATTCAACGCTTCCCTCATATCCGCCGGAATAATCCTCGTTTACCGAAACAAGAGTATAGTCATCCTCGATAAATAAGTATGCATACTCCTTTTCTGCGCCGGATTCCATTTCAGCGTAAAGAACGCGATCCTTCATGCCCGCATATACGGATGCCTTCTGGCCGTTGTAATCAACGTTCACGGAAGCCTCGTACTCTGCGTTTGCAATGCTGTCTGCAAGGGTGCGGAACGTGTCGGGAAGATCCTCTGCGTTGTCCTTGGCGAAGCCAACAAGCTCGTCAACAAGACCGCTGAGGTCTATACCCTGGTTAACCGACTCAACTATATAAGCGATGTTTTCCTCGGGATCATCGTTTGTGGGAAGATCTGTTTCGTTACCGTCGCCGCCGGTTTGTGTCTGATTTGATGTAGTGTTGTTTTCCTCTCCGTTGGGAGTCTCAGTCTCGGTCTGCGCGCATGCTACTACAGATAAGAGCAAGCTGCATATCAAAACTAATGCCAATAAGATTTTCTTCATGATTATAAATCTCCTTGTGTTTTTTTGTCGGCATACCATGCCGACACCCACATTATACTCCCCATCCCCCCTTTTGTCAACCCTAAATTGAATTTTTCTTCCAAACGACAAAGTGCGTCAATGCCGTTTCGCCTTATTTTACAAGGAAAATACAATATGTCCTATATTCAGACACCCCGCGAAAAATCCCTGAAAATCACAAAAACAAGGCCCTCCGAACAACGGAGAGCCTTGAAATATATTTGTATTCAATTGACAATGACCGCATATGCTGCGTTTACGCAAGGAGCGTTGTACTCCTCAAAATTAAAGTCGTATACTAAGGCTTTTCCCTCGCCCTCGCCGTATATAGTGACCCGATCTCCCTTGAAAAAGGAGCCGCCGGAAGATGTGCAGTCGCGAATAAGAATGTATTTACCTGTTCCGTCAACGCTGCAAACGTAATAGGTATCGTAATCCCCTTTTAGCGAATATGAGTCAACATCCTGAAACGATGAGAGGATTACAAGGTTCAGCTTTACGTACTCACCCTTGTATTGTTCGGGCGACCGCCATATTTCCTCGGCGCTGACGTCACGGCATCTTGCTACGTATTCGGCCTCGGAGATCGCCGTGTTTACAGGGGGATCGATAAGCTCGGTCACACTGTTTATGATAGTTCCGATTCCGATCCAGGAAATAAGCCAGTATACGCATGCGATAATTATAAAGGCAACTTTTTTCCTTTTTTCATATGGGCTTGTCGCCAGCAGTATTATACCTACGATGGGCATAAAAAAGGTCATCAGAGCAATAAACCACCATGAGTGATACCATTCTATAAACATCACCCTGCCGCTTCCCCTGCCGCGCCGCCTTTTCTCCTTTTTCGGCGGCTTTCTGTTGCCCGCGCGCATCTCGTCGGGGCATGGCTTGCCGCAGATAGGACAGTTATCCCCTGCGAAAAAGCACTCGCATTCGGGGCATTTATTAAGGTCGGGGCGGTCAAGCTCCTCCGGGTTATCAAACGCTCCAAGCATTCTTCCCATATCCTATCCTCCACGTCAGCAAAATAAATTTCAATCTGAAGTTAATTTCTATCTCTATGAAAGTTTTTGAAGAGGGGTACGGGGAGGGACTTTTTGAAAAAAGTCCCTCCCCGCATATCTTCATCTTAATCTTCTGTAATTACAGCAATGCTGAGATCTGCAAGAGCCTTTGCGTCCGCGGGTGCGGGGCATCCCGACATAAGCTCGCTTGCGTTCTGGACCTTGGGGAACGCGAGAACGTCACGGAGAGAGTCCGCGCCGCTCATAACCATTGCAAGGCGGTCAAGTCCCATTCCGGAGCCGCCGTGCGGGGGAGCTCCGTACTTGTATGCTTCAACAAGGAAGCCGAACTTTGCCTCGATCTCCTCGGGGGTAAGTCCAAGCGCCTTGAACATCTTTTCCTGGAGCTGCCAGTCGGTAATTCTGATAGAACCGGAAAGAAGCTCTGTTCCGTTGAGTACGAGGTCGTAGCACTTTGCTCTTACCGATCCGGGATCGGATTCAAGCATGGGCAGACATTCCTCAAGGGGCATTGTAAAGGGATGATGCATAGCATCCCAGTGCTGAGTCTCCTCGTTCCACTCAAAGAAGGGGAATTCTGTGATCCAGAGGAAGTTGAACTTGCCCTCGGGAATCATATTGAGCTTGCGAGCTACGATCTGACGGAGAGCGCCAAGAGTCGGAAGAACGACCTTGTCCTTGTCTGCGCAGATGAGCATAACGTCGCCCTTCTCAAATCCGACGGCGGAGTATATAGCCTCAAGCTCCTCGGGAGTCATGAATTTGGCAAAGGAGCAGTTGGGAGCCTCGTCAGCCCAACGAGCGTAAGCAAGACCCTTTGCGCCGATTCCCTTTGCATGCTCTGTGAGCTTGTCAATTTCTTTTCTTGTAAGCACGGGCGCGCCGTTCTTGGCAACTATGCAACGAACGCTGCCGCCATTCTCAAGCGCGGACTTGAATACAACGAACTCGCTTGCCTTTACAGCCTCGGAGATGTTCTGAATTTCCATGCCGTAACGGGTATCGGGTTTATCAGAGCCGTATCTTTCCATAGCCTCGTGGAAGGTAAGGCGCTGCATGGGAGTTTCGATGTCAACGTTAAGAACTTCCTTGAAGACTCTCTTCATAAGGCCCTCGTTCATATCCATAACGTCGTCCATGGTAACGAATGACATCTCAAGGTCTATCTGCGTAAACTCGGGCTGACGGTCTGCGCGGAGGTCTTCGTCGCGGAAGCAACGCGCGATCTGAACGTAGCGGTCAAAGCCGGAGAGCATCAGAAGCTGCTTGTAGATCTGGGGTGACTGAGGGAGAGCGTAGAAGCTTCCCTTGTGGATTCTTGAGGGAACGAGATAGTCGCGCGCACCCTCGGGAGTAGCCTTGATCATCATGGGAGTCTCGATCTCGTAGAATCCGTTCTCGTAGTAGTACTGACGGGTTACGCGAGCGATATCGTGACGCATCTTGATGTTTTTCTGAAGCTCGGGACGGCGAAGATCAACGTAACGGTACTTGAGCGCCGTCTCATCCTTTACCTTCTTGGAATCATTTACCTCGAAAGGAGGTGTCTGTGCTGCGGAAAGCACCTTCATGCTCTCTACGTAAACTTCCACCTTACCCGTGGGAATGTTGAGGTTGACAGCTCCCTCGCCGCGGGGACGAACGGTTCCGTGAACACAGAGAACGTACTCTGCGCGTGCGGAGAACGCCTTGTCGAATACCTCTCTGTCTGTCTTATCGTCAAATGCGAGCTGAACGATACCGGTTCTGTCGCGGAGATCTATGAATATGAGCGCGCCGAGGTCTCTCTGCCTCTGCACCCAACCCATAACGCATATCTTCTCACCTATCATCTGCTCCGAAACCTCGGCGCAGTAGCAGGTTCTTTTGTCCTGTTTTGTCAAAAATTCTGCCATTTTATCTTTCCTTTCTAAAAAAACGATTAGCCGTTTGATATAGTCAACTGTTATCTTCAAAAATTAATGTTGTGGGAGTGTTTCTCTCTTATGCAAGCCACTCAAAGGCCATTATTACAATGCCAAGGACGAGAAGTATAACTCCCGTCATGCGATTGAGAACTATGGGCTTTGCTCTGTTTGCGATCTTCGCGCCTATTCTCGCCCAAATAAAGGTGAATATCACACACAGTACAAGAAGCAGAATGTCGGGCATTCCGCCAAGTGCAAAGTGCGATATCGCGCCTGTCAGAGCGGTAAAAGTCATAATAAACACGCTCGTTCCAACTGCGGTCTTCAGCTCGTAGCCGAGAACGGTCGTGAAAACGAGAAGCATCATCATTCCGCCGCCCGCGCCCACAAATCCGCAGATAAATCCTACAATACAACCCATAATAACGGATTGTATCGCTCTTTTGCGTGGTGAAACCTCTCCCATTGCTTCCTTGGTGGTCATTACGGGCTTTATAATGAATTTCAAGCCGAGGAACGCCGTCATCGTAACCGAAAATCCGCCCATCGTGCTGCTGGGCACGAGGTTTGCAATATAGCTTCCCACCATAGTAAAGGCAAGAACGCTCACCATCATAATGATGCCGTTTTTAATGTCAAGATTATTTGCCTTCTTGTACGTGTATGCCGAAACGCCGCTTGCAAGCACGTCGGATGCAAGGGCTATTCCGACTGCGGAATAGGGGTCAACACCCAAAAAGGTGATAAGCATAGGAGATATTACCGCCGCCGCGCTCATTCCCGCAAAGCCGGTTCCAAGGCCTGCGCCCAAGCCCGCAAAGAAGCAAACGATAATTTTTATTATCAAGTTATCAAC
The DNA here is from genome assembly GCA_045602385.1 of Eubacteriales bacterium. GTDB lineage: Bacteria > Bacillota > Clostridia > Oscillospirales > CAG-272 > SVTX01. Next base: position 12,479 of record JAZSBL010000013.1, read on the forward strand.
CATTGATCTTATTCCTGTTCCAATTTTATTTTATCAGTACGCCTCTGCGCGAATCGTATACGCGCCGGCGATAGCCTCGTCTGCAAGAGCCTTGAAGTCAAGCTTCTGCTCCTCGACGAGTACCTTTTCAAGCTGGGGCTTGGTTCTGGGATGCTTGGGTGTAAATACCGTGCAGCAATCCTCGTAGGGCTCAATGGAAATGTCAAATGTTCCGATCTTCTCGGATATTGCGATTATCTCAAGCTTGTCCATACCTATGCAGGGACGGAAAACGGGAATAGATGCCGCCGCGTCTGTTACCGCTATCGCCTCCATGGTCTGCGATGCAACCTGGCCGAGGCTCTCTCCCGTGATAAGACACTTAGAGCCGTGCTGTCCTGCGATCTCTGACGCAATATACATCATGTATCTGCGGAGCAGGAGCGTGAAGTAGTCCTCGTCACAATGCTTGACCAGCTCTTCCTGTATTTTGGTGAGCGATACCACGTGAACGTAAATGTCGCCCGAATAAGCCGCAACCGTGCGCGCAAGTCTTATCACCTTGTCGCGCGCCATCTCGCTTGTGTAGGGGAATGATTCAAAGTGAACTGCCTCTACCCTGACGCCTCTCTTTGCCATCATGTATCCTGCAACGGGAGAGTCGATACCGCCCGAAAGGAGAAGAAGTCCGTGTCCGCTCGTTCCTACGGGAAGACCGCCGGCAGCACTTCTCTGTCCTGCGTGAACGTAAGCCGCAGACTCGCGTATCTCAACCTTAACGGTAACGTCGGGGTTGTGTACGTCAACGCGTATTCTGCCGTGTGTCGCCTCAAGTATCTCACCGCCTATAAGCTCTGCTAACTGCATCGAGTTGTAGGGGAATGTCTTGTCGCTGCGCTTTCCCTCAACCTTGAAGGTCTTTTTGCCCTCGAGGAATTCGGGTATGTACTCGCGCGCAACGCGCTTGATGTCCTCAATATTTTTTTCGCACACAGCCGCACGTCCGATAGCCGCGATTCCAAAGGTCTTCATCGCGCTCTCGTACATGCCGTCAATGTCGGCAAAATCGTCAAGCGGCTTTATATATATCGTGCTTTGCGCTCTGCTTATTTCAAAATTTCCGTGTTTTTTTGCTCGCTTGCGCAATTCCTTGCACAAAACGTCCTCAAAGTAGCGCTTGTTTGCGCCCTTAAGCACGATCTCGCCGTATTTGCAAAGTAAGATCTCTCTCATAATTATACCTCCGGCGCCTCGCAGTAGTAGTTCGGGAAGAGCTTTTCCCATACCTTCATGCATCCTATCGTGTCTGCAATAGAGGTGTGAGCTATGCCGTCCCACGCAATGTCAAGTGCCGCCATAGCGTCTGTCAAGGACGCGTGCGAAAGATCGGGAAGATGCTCGTGCGCGTATCTGACGAACTCGTTTGCACAGCAACGCGTCTTTTCTTTAAGCGCGTCGCGCTCTGCGAGTGTCTCGTAAATATATTTTATGTGACTGTAATCGGTAGATACTCCGTAAGCGATAATGTTGTCAGCGTTTGCAAATATCTCCTTGATCTCAGGGATAAGCTCGTCAAGCAGAGGAGCGTCCTGAACCATAGCGGGAGTGATTCCGTGTATCTTTTCGGTGTTTCTCCACTTTTTCTTGTGCGAGGGCTTTACGAGAGTATCCATGATTATCTTTCCCGTCGCATCGGTTATGGAGATGGAGATTATCTCGTCGTGGTCGTATACGCCGGTAAGCTCAAGGTCAAAGAAAAGAACTCGCTCTCTCTTCATTCCGTAGTATGCGCCTCTGTGCTCGTCACCCTCTGCGCGGCGAATAGCGAGATCCTCCTCGTAGCAGGCGCGGCAGAGCTTTTTGCGGTAGCGTACGTCCTTGCCGCACTTAACGCAGGCAAGCGGGAGACGGATAGCGGTCTTTTTGTCGTAGAAATAGAGAGTAGTGCCGTCACCCTTAACGGTAAACGCGACAGGCTCCTCTATCGTTTCGTAATGCATTTGCGCAAGACGCTCCTTGGTGTAATAGCCGCAGGAAGCCGCGCGCTTTATGCTCATTCTTTCAATAACGCTTCCGCTGTCAAGGCTTCTCTCCTCTTTTCTTGCGCGGGGGAAGTACCACTGCTCCACGGGAGCCTCAACGACCTTGTTGGGATCGAAGTAGTAGATAATGCTGCCGTCCTCTGCCGTATCGAACGCGGCGGGGTCGCCGCTGGGCATAAGGTGCATCTGCGTTAAGACTCCGCGGGTGAGATAATTCTTCTTCGTTGCCTCCGCGCGAGTCAAATGCGGGATAGTAGCCCCGCTTTTGAGCTTCATAGTGTTTTCCAATTTGACCTCCACTTCTCCTTGCATAGGACAAGCGCACGCCGAAATGATGGACGTGCGTATAAACTCCTTATTGCAAATGAGATATATATGTAAATGTTTATTAAAACAAAATCAACCACTCTACATTATACCATAACGCGCCCGATTTTACAAGGGCTTTTCAATATTTTTATTCGCGCGCAGACACGTGTTTTTTTAAATGTGGTAATTATAGTAATAAAATACTTGAAAAAATCCCAGTTGTGTGTTATAATGTAGGTTGGATTATAATGCGGGCGTGTACCCTGAAGGGAGAAAAGATGGTCAAAATTGAGCTTGTAGAGAAAAAGAGCCGCGCGGCGAAAGCGGGCGTGTTGGTTGGTGACGTTCTTTGTGCCATTAACGGCAGAGAGATAAACGACGTTCTTGACTATCGCTTCTTTCTGGCGGAACGCGAGGTCACTCTTACCCTGCTCCGTGACGGAAGGCAGATAGAAAAAAAGATCAAGAAGTCGCAGTACGACGATATAGGACTTGACTTTGAAACACCTCTTATGGATAAGAAGCACTCCTGCGAGAATAAATGCATCTTCTGCTTTATAGACCAGCTTCCGAGGGGAATGAGAAAGACGCTCTATTTCAAGGACGACGATTCCCGCCTCTCTTTCCTGCACGGAAACTACATTACACTTACAAATCTTCACGATAAAGACATCGACCGTATCATAGAAATGCACATCTCACCGGTAAATATCTCGGTGCATACCACAAATCCGGAGCTGCGCGTCAAGATGATGCACAATAAGCGCGCAGGTGAGGTGCTTTCCTACATCAAGCGCCTTGCAGACGCGGGAATATCTCTCTGCGGACAGATAGTGCTCTGTAAGGGAATAAACGACGGTGAGGAGCTTGAACGCTCGCTTCGTGATCTCTCGGAGTTCTTCCCCGCTATGCAAAGCGTGTCTATTGTACCCGCAGGGCTTACACGCTACCGCGAAAAGCTCTATCCTCTGGAGTTGTTCACTAAAGAGGAGGCGGCCGCAGTCATCGATACGGTCAATTCCTTTGGCGACAAGATGATGGAAAAGCACGGCACCAGAATGTTCTACCCCGCCGACGAGCTTTATCTCAAAGCGGAACGCGCTCTGCCCGACGAGAGCTACTACGACGGATACCCGCAGATAGAAAACGGTGTCGGAATGATAACCTCCGCGCTTACGGAATTTTACGACGAGCTTGATTATATCGAAGAATATCTCGGAGATACCAAGCTTCCGAGAAAAGTATCGGTAGTTACGGGAGTCGCCGCATACCCGATGATAGCTTCAATGGCGCGCGCGCTTGAGGAGCGAGTTGACGGACTAAAGATAAAAGTGTACGAGGTGGTAAATAATTTCTTCGGTGACACGATAACAGTCGCGGGACTCCTTACCGCGAAGGATATAATCGCGCAGCTTGAAGGAAAGGACCTTGGAGAAACACTCCTCTTCCCCGAAAACGCGCTTCGCGCGGGAGGAGACCTCTTCCTTGACGACGTATCTCCCGAGCAGCTGTCAGAGCAGCTTGGCGTAACCGCAGTCGCAGGACACAACGACGGAGCCTTATTCATCAAAGACCTCCTCGGCATCTGCTAAAAACAAACAGTTAAAAAATCACAAAAAGTAGGAATATAAACTTCACCTCTAAAATCCAAAAACTATTGAAAGTTTTTGAAGGAGGTGCGGAGAAACAAACGTTTAAAAGGAAAACTTGGACTCCTTGCATCGCAAGGAGCGGATTGCATCAAATTGACTTCGGTTAAGTTCGATTTCACGATGCAGGACTTTTTCCCAAAAAGTTTCCTCCGCTGATCATAGAAAGGAAAACCAAAATGGCAAAACCCAATATAGCAATAGTAGGCCGCCCCAACGTGGGCAAGAGCACGCTTTTCAATAAGCTTATAGGCGAGCGTCGCTCTATAGTTGAGGACGTACCGGGCGTCACCCGTGACCGCATATACGGCGAGACCGAGTGGACGGGAAAGCAGTTTATCGTTATTGATACCGGAGGTATTGAGCCCAAGAGCGACGATATAATTCTTTCTCAGATGAAGTTCCAGGCACAGGTGGCAATTGAGGACGCGGACGTTATCGTGTTTATGTGCGACGTAAGAACAGGACTTACCGCATCGGATAAGGACATCGCGATAATGCTCAAAAAGAGCGGAAAGCCGATAGTTCCCTGCATCAATAAGTGTGATAGCGTAGGACATCTGCCCTACGAATTTTACGAGTTCTATGAGCTTGGCTTTGACCGTGATCCCGTCGCGGTATCCTCGGTCCACGGATCCGGCACAGGCGATCTTCTCGACGCGTGCGTCGAGGCGGTAGGCGATTGGGACTTTGAGGAAGAAGAGGACGATTCTATCAAGGTCGCCGTAATAGGAAAGCCGAACGCGGGCAAATCCTCTATTATAAACAGAATGCTCGGACAGGAAAGACTTATCGTGTCCAACATCGCGGGAACCACGCGCGATGCGGTCGACTCCCGCCTTGAAAACGACTACGGCAAATTTACGCTTATCGATACCGCAGGCATACGCCGTCAATCCAAGATCAACGATAATATCGAAAAATATAGCGTGCTTCGCGCGCATATGGCGGTTGAAAGAGCAGATGTTTGTCTTATAATGATAGATGCGTCTGTTGGAATTACAGAGCAGGACGAGAAGATCGCGGGAATCGCGCACGACTCCGGAAAGGCAAGCATCATCGTTGTAAACAAGTGGGATTCCATTGAGAAGGATAACTCCACCGTAAATAACTTTACCCGCGAGATAAGAGAGCATCTTGCGTATATGCCCTACGCGCCCATCGTGTTCGTATCTGCAAAAACGGGACAGCGTATAGACAACATATACGAGCGTATAAACTACGTTCACAACCAGGCAAATACACGTATCTCTACGGGTATGCTCAACGAGGTGCTTGGTGAAGCGACCATGCGTGCTCAGCCCCCCACGGACAAGGGTAAGAGGCTTAAGATCTACTACATGACACAGATCAGCGTCGCGCCCCCCACCTTCGTTATATTCTGTAACAATGCGGAGCTTTTCCACTTCTCGTATCAGAGATATATCGAAAATTGCCTGCGCGAGACCTTTGGATTTGTCGGCACACCGATAAAGCTTATCATTCGTGAGCGCGGTGAGGATAACAACAAATAAACAGAAAAGAAGAACAACTCAAAAATGGATAACAAGCAAAAAGAGATCGCGGCAGAGATGCGCCGCGAGGCAAGGATAGGTATCGTCAAGATCGCCTCGGTCGGAATCGCGATCGCGATAGTCCTCTCCTGCTACTCATACACAAGGGTAGAGGATCCGCTTACTCAGATGATGCTGTACGGTATAGCAAGCGTTATCTCGGTAATCGCATCAATATTTATTGCAGGCGCCATATCTCTCGGCAGGGCCGAAAAGAACAAGCGCAATTTCTTCCTCTACGACAGAAAATCAAAGTCGGACATTCCGGTCTCCTCGCTTACCGTAAAGCATGTCAGAGACAGACTTGTGGATTTCATGGCGATATTCAAGCGTCGCGGCAAGCTCTATATAGCCGATTTGTTTGACGAAAACCCCAATATTCCCGAATATTTCAAGCCGCTTTTCTGCTACGAGATACTTTATGAGCTCGCAAGCGGAGACGGAATGGACGCAGGCGCATTTTTAAGCTTCGGCAGTGAGTGCGCAGACGTGTTTTTCAAATATCTTCGTGAAAATGAGGACTATGAGCTTGCAAACAGACTGCGCGAATTTATCGTGGAGCACTCGGAGGAGAATAACAACACGGAGTCCTTTAAGGAGTATATAAAAGCAAAAAAAGAGCATATCTCGGAAAAAATGCTCGGATATGCAGTCAAGAATATCGAAAAATTCAACTGAGAGCCAAATCGGATAAAGGAATAGACAAATGTTTATAGACAAGATAAAAATCTATATAAAGGCAGGTAACGGCGGAAACGGCGCGATAGCCTTTCACAGAGAAAAATACGTTGCGGCGGGCGGCCCGTCGGGCGGAGACGGCGGAAACGGCGGAAATATCGTTTTCCGTGTAGATCCCGGCTCAAACACCCTGCTTGCATTCAGATATAAAAGAAAATTCGTTGCCGGCAACGGCGGCGACGGAATGGGATCAAAATTCCACGGTAAGACCGCGGACGATCTCGTCATCATGGTTCCCCCCGGAACGCTTATCAAGGATCCCGAAAGCGGAAAGATAATCCACGACATGTCGGAGAATGACGGCGCGGACTATATCTGCTGTAAGGGTGGCCGCGGCGGCTGGGGCAATAAGCACTTTGCAACTCCCACGCGCCAGACACCCATGTTTGCGAAGAACGGAACGCTCGGTGAGGAGCGCGAGGTAGTGCTGGAGCTTAAGATGATAGCCGACGTCGGACTTATCGGTATGCCGAGCGTTGGAAAATCCTCAATCCTCTCGGTCATCTCGGCGGCAAAGCCCAAGATAGCCGCTTACCACTTCACCACCCTCTCACCAAACCTCGGAGTCGTTTCCACGGGCGGCGAGAGCGGTTTCGTCGCCGCG
>JAZSBL010000014.1:0-12597 GCA_045602385.1 Eubacteriales bacterium
AAACGAGCGCCTTATAGTTCGCGTTGTCTCCTATATATATAAGAGCGACCACCCAGTCACCTGTGTAGTGACCCTTAAGGTACTGATAGTTACAAACTGCCTTGCCGCCAAGATTCAACTGGAATACGATCTGCGCATCAGCATCAGAGGGTGCTGTGGGCACGCGGTACTTGATAGCAACGTATTCGCCAAGAGTTGCATCCGCAATTGAAGCCGCAACCCATGCCGGTGTCGTGTTGGCAGACAGCTTTTTGAAGCTGAAGTAAGGAACGCCGTCAGCTATCGCTGTCGCAGCGCCGGTAATGGTGTTCTGACGTGTCATCGCAGTGCCGTTCATGAAGGCAACGGTGTTGGGAACCTCGATGTCGTTAGCAAGCTTGTGCGTGCAGTTGCTATTAGTGCATACATAGCTATAAACGGTGCTGTTCTCTTTAGCGTTAGGTATTACGTTGAATGTGGAAGAGTGTCCTGTTGCGGGGTCTCCTTCCTCGGGAGATGTAAGTGTTTCACCGCAAACCGAACACTTGATGCCTGCCGTTAAGCCGGGCTCTGTGCATGTGGGGGGAACAGCGGGAATCTCTTCCTCGGTGTGAGCTGCGGGAACTGTCTCGGGAGCTGTCAATATATCGCCGCAAACAGAGCACTTAACGCCTGCTGTAGAGCCGGGCTGTGTACATGTGGGGGGAACAGCGGGGATAGCTTCTTCGGTGTGAGCTGCGGGAACTGTCTCGGGTGCTGTCAATATATCGCCGCAAACAGAGCACTTAACGCCTGCTGTGGAGCCGGGCTGTGTGCATGTGGGGGGGACGGCGGGGATAGCTTCTTCGGTGTGTCCTGCAAGATCACCGTAGGGCTGACCGCAAAGAGTACACGTTGCCTGAACCTTACATGTAGCCGTGCCGCCGGTGTGCGCACACTCAACGGGTCCTGTGGTTTCTTCCTCCTTGGTAGTAGTTTCTTCTTCCTTGGTAGTAGTTTCTTCTTCCTTGGTAGTAGTTTCTTCTTCCTTGGTAGTAGTTTCCTCTTCCTTGGTAGTAGTTTCCTCTTCCTTGGTAGTGGTTTCCTCTACCTTGGTAGTGGTTTCCTCTACCTTGGTAGTGGTTTCCTCGGCTTGAGTAGTCTCAGCGGTCTGAGATGTCTCTGAAGGCTGAGCGCTCTCGGTTTGGGGCGTAGTGTTGGTGCCGGTCGGGTCAACATCAGGTGTTGCAGGGTCGCATGCTACCATGGATACAATCATGACGATTGCCAACAAACAAGCACTAAGCTTTGCCCAATACGCTTTATTCATGGTGTCCTCCTTTTGCCATTTTATGGCGTGATAAATTGTGTGCGGAACAGTCGTCGCGTGGCCCGCACTTTTAATGATTTTGATATGCCCTCACTATATTTGTTATATATATAAATACAAAACGTGAAGTATCATATATGAATTATAACATTTACGAATGAACAAGTCAACACTTCGCCCCAAATTCATGCTTTTTTTTAACGCTAAAACGGGCACATGTGTCTTTTTTTAAAATTTGTCATAACTGTCAAAGTCCACCTTTTTTTATTAAAATTCTTGTGTATTTTGAACATTTTTTGGGCGAGTGGGTTTCAATTTCCTTTCTATAGTATATTTAATCCTGTCGTCTGCATTTTTGTCTAAAGCGTGAGCGTGACGCGAAAGTGGTAAATTAAGAGCTCTTCTTTTTTGTGGCGGATTCCCCGTTTGAGGTGTTTGACAATTTTCATTAATTCAGAGCTTTGTAATATTATTTGGTCAAAAGGGCTTGACATCTCGTGGGGCATTATGCTATAATGTTTAAGTTAAAAATATTGGGATGTCGCCAAGCGGTAAGGCACTAGACTTTGACTCTAGCATTCGTCAGTTCGAATCTGGCCATCCCAGCCAAACATAGCCGAGGGATATTTGTCCCTCGGCTATGTTTCGTTAGGAATACATTATGCCGAACTGACTCCAATGCTGGCATTGGATTGTTTTCTTGTTAAGAAGCATCGCAAGGGTAAACGGCATGTAATTTGATGCATACACCGCCGGTCTTCTGCCGAAGAATACCATAAAAAGGAGTTTTTTATGTGTACGGCTATTTTTGATAACAAATACGGCGCGTTTTTCGGGCGGACGCTTGATCTTGAATATTCACTTGGTCAAGAGGTGGTAAGGACGGAGAAGGGGAGCGAGCTCTCTTTTTTATACGAGGGGAGGATCGAGTCTAAATTTACCTTTATCGGTATGGCGCACGTGGCAAGGCGGGATGGGGACGGCGCGGACGTTCCGCTTTATTTTGACGGCATGAACGAGTGCGGGCTTTCCGTCGCGGCACTGAATTTTCTTGGCTTTGCCCATTACAATGAAAAGAGGGAAAGGAGCCGTAACCTTGCCTCCTTTGAGATAATTCCGTACGTTCTGTCAAGCTGTGGAAATATAGACTGCGTAAGGAAATTGCTAATGTGCGCAAACATTACCGCGGACTCTTTTTCCTCCGCTTTGCCTCCAACGCCTTTGCATTTTATGGTCGCCGACAGAGAAGGGGCGATAGTAATTGAGCAGACCGAGAGGGGCCTTGAAATTCATGAAAATCGAGTTGGCGTTATGACAAATTCCCCTACGTTTGATTACCAGATGCTGAGGATTTCGGACTATGCGTCGCTGTCGCCCTGCCCTCGAGAGAACACGCTTTGTCCCGACGTTGAATTGGAGCGTTATTCCCGCGGGCTTGGGGCTGTCGGGTTACCCGGTGATTTTTCGTCAAGCTCGCGGTTTGTAAGGGCGGCGTTTGTTAAAGCTCACACCTTGCCGGCAGGTGAGGATCACTGCTCTTGGGGTGGCTCGCTCCACTCTGCGCGCGACAGGTTTTTTCATATAATGTCAAGCGTTTCGGTGCCGCTTGGATGTATTATGACTGACGAGGGAAGGCCTGTTTGCACAGTCTACACCTCCGCTTGCGATATGGAAAACCTGATCTATTACTATTCTACGTATGATGGGCGAGATATAAGATCGGTTTCACTGTAAAATCCCCCTGAAGAATTCCTCCATTATTGACAAAATACGGGAAATAGTATATAATCAAGGTGTAAGGAATTGAAAGGAGTGAAAAAATGGCAAAAAGAAAAAGAATGAAGAAGTCAACCAAAAACGTACTGAAGGTAATAATCAGTATTGTTTATATTGTCTGGGGAATCTATGCGCCGATTCAGGCGTTTGACGCGTTGATTGCCCTTGACATATCTGCTATGATCTCCGCGGCGGTCGGAGTGCTGACGCTCCTTGCCGGAATCTTCGGTCTTTTAGGCATGAAGAAGAACAGGTGCAGAGTGTTTGGTATTATTATCTTTATATTCTCTCTTGTAGGAGTGGTTGCGGCGATACCTTCGCTGAATATTTCGTCGTTGGTCACCGCGCTTCTTGCTTGGCTGTTTATCGTTTGCATTGACTGATAATAATCAAAAGCCCCCTTCAAAAGGGGGCTTTTTTCTATCTTCATCCACCTTGACAGGGTGGGAAAAATGTGTTAAAATAAACTGAATAATTATGTGGAGAGAAAAATATGTGCAATAGATCCATATCCCGCCCCGAGCTTCTCTCGCCTGCGGGGAATTTTGAAAAATTGAAGGCGGCGCTCCTCTATGGGGCGGACGCGGTATACCTTGCGGGACAAAGCTTTGGTATGCGCTCCGCTGCGGACAACTTCTCAAATGAGGAGCTTTCTGAGGCGGTGAAATACACGCATGAGCGCGGTAAGCGTCTTTTCCTGACGCTTAACACCATGCCTCACGGTGACGAATACGCTGCTCTGCGCGAATTTTTGACCGATATCAAGGATATCGGCATTGACGCCTACATTGTGGCCGATCTTGGTGTTATGGCAACGCTTAAGGAGATCAATCCCGATGCTGAGATACACGTTTCGACTCAGGCGAGTATAGTATCCCCCGAGGCGGCGCTTGCCTACGTTGCGATGGGGGCGAAAAGACTTGTGCTTGCGCGCGAGCTTACATTGACCGAGATAAAGGCGATACGCGACCGCATCCCTGCCGACGTTGAGCTTGAGGCCTTCATTCATGGCTCTATGTGCGTGTCGTACAGCGGCCGCTGCATGCTCTCGCATATGATGACGGGACGTGACGCAAACCGCGGAAAATGCACTCAGCCCTGCCGTTGGAATTACATAATTTACGAGGAAAAGCGACCCGAGCTTCCTATCCCGATAGAACAGACCGAGCTTGGTACTTTTATTATGTCATCAAAGGACATGTGCACTATCGAGCATATTCCCGAGCTTATCGAGGCGGGCATCAATTCCTTTAAGATAGAGGGAAGAATGAAGAGCGCCTATTACACCGCGGTGGTTACAAATGCCTACCGCATGGCGATAGATTCCTATATGGCCGATCCCGAGAATTACGTTTGCGATCCCGCGCTTCTGCGCGAGCTTGAAAGCGTATCTCACAGAGAATACTGCACGGGCTACTATCTTGACCGACCGATAGAGAACGCGCAACTGGGAACGCAGACGGGTTATATACGCGACAAGGCATATTTTGCAACTGCTACCGAGTATGATGAGAAGGAAGCTGCAAGACTTGCGGCATGTGGCATAGCTCTTGAAAACGAGAGCGGAAGACTTTACCGCTTTATTCAGCGCAACAAGGTCAAGGTGGGTGACTCCGCGGAGATAATCTCTCCCTCCAAGATCGGCGCGCCGATGACCGTTACGGAGATATATCTTCAGAACGGTGAGTCGGCGGAATCCGCGCCTCACCCTTCAATGATCTTCTGGGCGCGCGTACCCTTCGAGGTATACGAGGGCGACATAATGCGCGCGGGCGAGTGAACTTTTGAAAGTGTAATATTACGAGGAAGAAATGTTAGAATTTATTGAAATACTTAAAGCTATTATATTCGGCGTTGTCGAGGGTGTAACCGAGTGGCTCCCCGTAAGCTCTACGGGACATCTGATACTTCTTGACGAGATTCTGAAGCTCAACGTGGCCGGCGATCTCGGAGCGGTATTTGCCGAGGAATATATGAGCATGTTTGAGGTCGTTATCCAGCTTGGAGCTATCTTAGCCGTGGTTGTAATGTTCTTTTCAAAGCTCAATCCCTTTGCCCCCTCAAAGAGCAAAGAGGAAAGGAAGGGAACATGGTCGCTTTGGTTCAAGGTTGCGCTTGCAAGTATTCCCGCGGCGCTTATCGGCATCGTAGGCGACAAGATACTTGAAAAGGTTACGGGAAAGGACATCGACGGTTGGATTTACAATGCGGTAACCGTTGCCGCCGCCCTTATCGTTTACGGAATACTCTTTATAATCGTTGAAAAATGGCAGGCGAATAAGCCTGTGTCGGTTGAGAGGGTTGAGGACATATCCTACTCGCAGGCAATGATAGTCGGCTGCTTTCAGGCGCTGTCTATCGTTCCCGGAACGTCGCGCTCGGGCTCGACGATCCTCGGCTCGAGAATTATTGGCATCGCGCGCCCCGCGGCTGCGGAGTTTTCCTTCTTTATGGGAATCCCCGCGATGGTTGGCGCAAGCCTTATAAAGGGATACGGATTTTTTGACTTTGTGGGTGAGAACTCGATAAGCGTTCCTGTCCTTGCATGGGTAGTGCTTTTGGTGGCAAGCGCCGTTGCCTTTGCCGTATCTATGGTGGCTATCAAGTTCCTTATGGAATTCGTTAAGAAGCACAGCTTCTCTCCCTTTGGAGTTTACAGAATTATTCTCGGCGCGCTTGTGCTTATGATGTTTGTGTTTGGTATACTTTGATGGAAAAGCTTAAAATTGATCTCCCCATAATCGTTGAGGGGAAATATGACAAAATAAAGATATGCTCGATTGCCGACGCCTGCGTTATAGCGACAGACGGCTTTGGAGTGTTCAAAAATGCCGAGAGGCTGGCAATTATAAAGCGGCTTGCGGAGAAATCAAAAATAATCGTTTTGACAGACTCCGACGGGGCGGGGAAGGTGATCAGATCTCACATAACCTCTGCTATACCGCGCGATCGGTTGATACAAATTTACACTCCGCAGGTAAAGGGCAAGGAGAGGCGAAAGGCCGAGGCGAGTGCCGAGGGATTTCTCGGTGTAGAGGGAACCGAGGCTAATACTCTGCGCCGTCTGCTTGAGCCTTTCTCGTCGGGTATATTTGATGGCGAGAGTGAGCGCGAGGAGATAACCAAGGCGGATATGTACGAGGCGGGGCTCACCGGTGCGCCCGACAGTGCCGAGAGACGCGACGCTCTTGCGCTATCGCTCGGATTGCCGAGAGGTATGACGTCGAACGCGCTATTGTCTGCGCTTAACGTGCTTATGACGCGCGAGGAGTTTTTGAAAAGCTGAAAAAAGAAAAGCGGCTGAGCTTAGGCTCCTTCTCATAAGGATGTTTACAAAATTGTAGGGACCGGCGTCCTCGACGGTCCGCGACACATAATTTTCGGCAGAGATGTTGTTTTCTCTGCCAATTTGTGCTATAATGAGGCTGACGAAAAGCCTCCCTCCAAGAGGGAGGTGGCACGCGTAGCGTGACGGAAGGAGCTTGCGTAACTTTGAGGTTAGATTGACTTTATAGTAACGCACTCTCCCTCAGTCAGCTTCGCTGACAGCTCCCTCCCGGGGGGAGCCTCAAATGCGTGTATCCTTAGGGGTCTGGGCTTTGCCCTGTGCCTTTGTAATACAAAGGCGAAACTGGCGCGATAAACAGAACGGTAAATAAGAATTTGACAAAACAAAATACAAGGAGGGATGACGATATGAAAAAAATCGGATTTATATTGGTGCTGATTCTTACACTCACTTTGCTTTGTAGTTGTGGTGGATATGTCAAGAATTATTCTGCAACTATTTTGATCACTTCCTGCCAGGGCGATGAAGCAAGTATGGAATTTGATACCTTTAAGGGAACGTATAGCTTCAAATTAAGAAGAGACGATGATGCCGACCATACGCTTAATATTGAAGCAAGTCTTGCTGAAGGTGAAATGAATGTTTATATCGGTGTTGATGGTGAAAAGGAATTACTCCGTACCGTTAAGGGTGGAGAATCTTGCGATGAAACGATCACACTTGATGATAAATATGATAATGAAAAAACAATCTACGTCATTCTTGAATCAACGGACAAGTGCGTAGATGGTGATTTTGAGTTTGAATACAATTGATTCAAGCGAAGCGCACAAACAAATTCCAATTTATCGAATAATAAACCCCGACAGATTTTTAATGGTCTGTCGGGGTTACTCTTTGTCTTCTGCGGCGCAACTATGCCTTTTTGGACCGTCGGGGACGCCGGTCCCTACAAGGAGAAATCAAACTTCCTTATGAGAAGGAGCCTAAGCTCAGCCGCTTTTCTTTTTTTGATTTTATTCACCGTAAACGCTCTTGGGAAGCGCGTACTTTTCCATGTACTCGGTGTATTTTTCCTTGTATTCCTCGCCCTCCTCACGGACACCGTGCAGGTAGTTATGGATATCAAGTGTCTCGTGGCGAGACATTTCTATCATGCAACCCGCTACGTTGGAGCAGTGGTCACTTACTCTCTCAAGATTTGTGAGAATATCGGAGAGGATAAATCCAAGCTCGATAGAGCAGAGGCTCTTCTGAAGTCTGATGGTATGTCTGAGCTTGATCTGGTCGCGCAGGTAGTCGACTACCTGCTCAAGAGGCTCAACGAGCGCCGCCTTTTCATAGTCCGAATTGACGTAGGAATCAAGCGTAACGTCGAGGGTCTCAACAAGCACCTCGCGGAGCTTTGCAAGCTCTGCGGTCGCGTATTTGGAGAACGCGATCTCCTTGTCCTTTATCTCCTCCGCGGATTCAACTATATTGACCGCGTGGTCGGAGATTCTTTCAAGGTCGCCTATGATATGGAGAAGCTTTGCAGCGTCAACACTGTCACGCTCGGAGAGGTCCTTTGCAGATATCTTTACAAGATAAGAGCCAAGCACGTCCTCGTATATGTCGACCTTTCCCTCCTCATCACGGATCTCCTGTGCGAGATCTTCGTCGTATTTGTCAAGGAGAGTCATGGATTTTTCAAAGGAACGAATGGAAAGCTCTGCCATGCGGGCAACAACTCTGCGCGCGTTTTCAAGCGCGACTGTGGGAGTTTCAAGCAATCTTTCGTCAAGCATCTGGGTGTATTCGTCGCCCTTCTTGTCGTCGCCCTTGACAATTGTGCAAGCAAGCTTTTCGAGAAGCTTTGTAAAGGGCCACAATGCCGCAACCGCGAGGATCTTGAACACCGTATGCACGATTGCAATGCCAAACATGTTGATAGCCGTGCTGTTTGCCGGCGCGAAGTAATCGAACACGTTTGTGATATTGAGTATCCAG
Source organism: Eubacteriales bacterium (assembly GCA_045602385.1). Lineage (GTDB taxonomy): Bacteria > Bacillota > Clostridia > Oscillospirales > CAG-272 > SVTX01. The sequence continues at coordinate 8,343 of JAZSBL010000014.1, forward strand.
CCGACGAGGTAGTACATCGAGAGCCAGAAAACAACGCCGATAACGTTAAAGAGCAGGTGAACGACGGCGGTTCTCTTACCGTTCTTATTTGCGCTGATAGCGCTGATCATAGCGGTAACGCAGGTTCCGATATTCTGTCCGAGAACGATCGGGATAGCCATACCGTAGCTGATAGCGCCCGTAACAGACAACGCCTGCAAAATACCGATAGATGCGGACGAGGACTGCACGATCGCGGTGAGGACGATACCTGCGAGGACACCGAGAACAGGATTATTAAACAATGTAAGTATCTGTGTGAAGTTGGGGTCGCCCTTAAGTCCGGATACTGCGTCCGACATAAGTGACATGCCTACCATAAGAACTGCAAAGCCCATGAGTATCGAGCCCATGTCCTTATGCTTGTCCTTCTTGGCAAACATAATGCATGCGATACCGATAAGCGCCAATACAGGCATCCACGCGTCAGGCTTCAGATAATCGAGCCAAGCGGTCGCCTCTCTGCCTCCTTCAATGCCGTTGAGCGCAGTGAGCCATGCGGTGACCGCGGTGCCAATGTTTGCTCCAAGGATAACACTGATCGCCTGTGACAGGAGCATCGTACCTGAGGAAACAAAGCCGACTACCATAACCGTGGTAGCGGAGGAGGACTGGATGACGGCCGTTACTACGAGGCCGAGCAAAAAGCCCTTGAATTTACTTGAAGTGAGATTTCCGAGAATCGTCTTCAGCTTACGTCCCGCGCTTTTTTTGAGTCCCGTTCCCATGACGTCCATACCGTAAAGGAATAGGGCAAGACCGCAGACAAGCGAGAGAATGTCGAAAAGATCCATGTTTTGCTTTACCTTTCTGCCGAAATATCGGCGAGTGTGAGTCTGTTTATCCTATGATTGGCACAAAATGCCATATACAAATTTATTCTATTAAAAAAATGTAAAGTCAGTATTTAGCAAATGTAAATTAATATTTAATAAAGCAGTCACATTTTCAAATCCACTTAAAAGCAATTGTAAAAAATACACAAAACCCAAGGACGTATTTTTACAAAACATGCATTAAACCGACGAAAATAATTCAAAAGCTTAAAAAGGTCTTGACAGGGAGGTAGAAAATGGTATATAATAGTGTCAGTTAGCATATGCTAACCGCAAATAACCCTATATATACAAGGAGAAAAATATGACCTTGCATGAAGCAGAAAAGGGTAAGGAATACATAATCAAGGGTATTGCAACTGCAGACGAGGAGCTGAACGCGTTTTTGTTCTCTCTTGGATGCTATGAGGGAGAGCCTGTTACTGTTATAATCCGTCGCAAGAGCGGCTGTGTTATAGCGATAAAGGATGGAAGATACCACATAGACAGGGCGCTTGCAGAGGCGATAACCGTTTGAGCTTTATTTTTTGCCGTCAGAGTTAGCATATGCTAACCGAATTTGAGATACGAGGATATAAGATGAGAATTGCACTTGCAGGAAACCCTAACAGTGGAAAGACTACGATGTATAATGCCCTGACGGGTAGTCAGGAAAAGGTCGGAAACTGGGCGGGAGTTACAGTAGATAAAAAGGAACACGCCATAAAAAGGAGCTATTGCCCGGAGGGCTGCGGCTCTGTTTTTGCCGTAGACCTACCGGGAGCATACTCCATGTCGCCCTTTACAAGCGAGGAGAGCGTTACCCGTGACTACATACAGACCGAGAATCCTGACGTTATAATCAATATCGTAGACGCGACCAACTTAAGTCGCAGCCTTTTCTTTACGACACAGCTGCTTGAGCTTGGAATACCTGTCGTAGTCGCGCTTAACAAGGCGGACATAAATAAAAAGAAAAAGACGAGCATTGACGCATCTCTTCTCTCCGAGAAGCTTGGTTGCCGCGTGCTTGACACGACGTCTACCGTGGGTGACGGACTTGCAGATGTCATTTCTGCTGCCTGCGAGCTTGTCGGCGGTACGCAGACGGCGCCCTATACTCAGGGCGAGGTCGATATGACTGACCGCGAGGCTGTGGTTGCCGCCGACCGCGCAAGATTTGAGTTTGTAAACGGTCTTGTTCGGGCGGTTGAGAAGAGAAGGGTGTTCACGAAAAATAAAAACGCGCAGGACAAGGTTGACGAGGTGCTGACTAACCGTTGGCTCGGAATTCCGATATTCGCTGTCGTTATGTTCTTTGTTTTCCAGATCTCGCAGGCTTGGCTTGGCGATTGGCTGGCAAACGGAATATACCTTGAGAGCGGAGCTCACGTATGGGGTCTTGTTGATCTAATAGGCGCGTTCAAGGAGCTTGTTGCGGGCTGGATGGTCAACGCAAGCCCCTTGCTTGCTGCCATCGTTCTTGAGGGACTTATCGAGGGTGTTTCGGCGGTAGTCGGATTCTTGCCCCTCGTTATGGTAATGTACTTTTTGCTTGATCTGCTTGACGATTGCGGATACATGGCGCGCGCGACTGTCGTGCTTGACCCTATATTTAAAAAGGTTGGACTTTCGGGTAAGTCGGTCATTCCGTTCATTGTGGGAACAGGCTGCGCGGTACCCGGAGTAATGGCGAGCAGAACTATTCGTGACGAGCGCGAAAGACGCGCGACCGCGATGCTCGCGCCCTTTATGCCCTGCGGAGCAAAGCTCCCCTTGATCGCGCTATTCGTCGGCGCGTTCTTCCCCGAGGCAGGCTGGGTAGGAACGGTGATGTATTTTGCGGGAATCGTTATCATTCTCCTTTGTGCTTTGCTTGTAAACAAGATCACCGGCAATCGCAAGAAATCCTTCTTTATCATTGAGCTTCCCGAGTACAAGATCCCTTCCGTCAAGCGCGCGGCATTCTCGATGCTCTCGCGTGGCTGGTCCTACATAGTCAAGGCGGGAACGGTCATTCTTGTCAGCAACTTCGTGATATATATGATGCAGACCTTCAATTTTAGCTTTGAAGTGGTTGAGGACCCCTCCGAGTCGATTTTGGCGATCATTTCAACCCCGATCGCATACGCGATTGCGCCCCTCGTTGGCGTTGTTATGTGGCAGCTTGCCGCGGCGGCGGTCACGGGATTTGTCGCCAAGGAGTGCGTGGTAGGAACGCTTGCAACATGCCTTGCCTTTGAGCATCTTATCGGCGAGGATCTTGAGATAGTCAGCGGCGCGGGCTCGATTGCAGACAAAATGGGCATCGGCGCGATTGCGGCGCTTGCATATCTCATGTTCAATCTCTTTACGCCTCCTTGCTTTGCGGCGATCGGTGCGATGAACGCCGAGCTTAAGAGCAAAAAGTGGCTATTTGGCGGAATAGGTCTTCAGTTCTCGGTAGGTTTTACCGTGGCGTTTTTGACCTATTTCTTCGGTACGCTCATCACGGGCGGTGATTTTGGCGCATATTGGATGCCGATGGTTGGTTGGATCGTTATCGCGGTAATTGCGGCGGTGATGACGATACTTATAGTAAAAAAGAATAAGGAGCTGAAAGTAAAAAATGCTTGATAGTATAATGGCAATGTTGCCGGACATATTGGTTGCCGTGGTCATTGTGCTTTGTGTTGGCGGCGCGAGCCTGTATATATACAAGGCGAAAAAGAGCGGCAAGAAATGCATCGGCTGTCCCGATTCGTCCTCGTGTGGACAAAAGGGAAGGTGTAAGGGCTGCTCCGGGGCGTGTGACTCCTGCAAGAGCGGCGATGCTAAAAAGTAAGGAAATTTAAAAAAATATTTTATAAACAAAGTCAAAATCAAGTCAAAATCCCGCATTTCTCTTTTTTGGGAGATGCGGGATGACAAAAAAATCAAAAAAATTTTCAAAAAGGTATTGACAAGACGGTTTGACTGTGATATAATAGGCAAGTCGCAAGGACAAGGCCCATTGGTCAAGCGGTTAAGACGCTAGCCTCTCACGCTGGAAACTCGGGTTCGATTCCCGGATGGGTCACCATAGAACGAAGCACTCCAAACGGGGTGCTTTTTTCATTCTACGGTGATATACAAACCGGGCTCTCTCTTTGTGCGGCAAAACAAAATTTAAAGATCTCAAAATTTTCGTTTTATCTCTTGACAAAACAAAAAAAGCGTTATATAATATTGCTATGAATTTGCTTTTGCAAAATGGAGGATTATAATGGATATTTTAGAACAACTTAACGAAATTGCAGTTGAATACCGCGGAGAAGGCGGACTTAAAATGGGCGATAACTTTACCGAGCTAGGTTTCGATTCGCTTGATAAGGTAGAGCTTGTTATGGCTATCGAAGACAAATTCGGTATCACCTTTCCTG
>JAZSBL010000015.1:0-10444 GCA_045602385.1 Eubacteriales bacterium
AATACTTCCCACAACTATAAATTGCGCGCACGGAAATATTAAAGCGGCAGATTGCGAAAGCCCGGAATACTGCCTGACCTGCGGCATCGTTTCTGAAGGTAGCGAGCCACTCGGACATAACTACGTGGGTGAGCTGACTCTAAATAACACCTGCTCGTCTGTTGGCGAGATGACCTACGTTTGCCAGAATGATGCATCTCACGTCTATACCGAGGAGGTAGCTATCGATGAGAATGCACACACTTGGAATAACGGCGTTGTAACGACCGATCCCACTTGCTCCACCGTTGGCACAAAAACCTATACTTGTACGCACAATAGCGCGCATATAAAGACCGAGGACGTGGCGATCGATGAGAACGCACACACTTGGAATGAGGGTGTTGTAACAACTTCCCCCACCTGTACGGAAAAGGGCGTCAAGACATTCACTTGTACGCACAACAGCGCACACACAAAGACCGAGGACGTGGCGATTGATGCAAGCGCTCACGCACACGGCTCTGAATGGAAATCAAATGCAAATGAGCATTGGAACGAGTGTGAGTGTGGTGACAAGGCAAACAAGGCAGCCCACGTTGATAACAACGCCGACAATAAATGTGACACGTGCGATTACGAAATGCCTGCAAACAATCCTGATAATCCTAACAATACACCCGACAATCCGAATAACACTCCCGATGCTCCTAACGAGGATAAGGACGGACTTGGTGCAGGTGCTATAGTAGGTATCGTCGGTGGCTCTATCGCAGCCCTCGGCGGCGGTGGATTCACTCTCTGGTGGTTCGTGTTCAGAAAGAAAAGAATTATCTAAAATAACAATCTTAATTCTCTAAATTAAGGCACATCCAAAGCGGTGAGCAGAAATGCTTGCCGCTTTTTACAAGCAAATAATTTGTTCAAGTAGAACATACTTTGAGCAGCAAAAACAGATGCCACCCCCAAAAAACCAGATGTCGTAAGGCTTCTGGACTTTTTTGTACCCATTTTTCATAGTGCGATTTTAATAGATGCCAAACGCCAAAAACGCCGTGTGGATGGGATTTGAACTTAAATAATCGACTTTTTAGGGTGGTTTGTGTGGCTATTTAACTGTACGATCTTACTTTTTTATTGTTTGTATTTGATAACTTTTTGTGTTCTAAAAGGTGGAAAAATACAGAATTTCGTGGTATAATTACTTATGGATTAGTATTATTTGTTGCATGGAGACGTAAAATGGACAACTTATTTCCCCAATCCCCCTCGCTAAAAAAACATATAGGAAAATGTGCGCTGTGCGGAAAAATAGATAAAATTTCATATGAACACATCCCCCCAAAAGCCGCATTCAATTCATCTCGCACAAAACTTATAACGCTTAACACACTACTTAAGGAGAAAAATAAATATCATTGGGATATGAAAGGATTACCATATATAAGTCAGCAAAGCGGATCTGGTTTGTTTTCTCTTTGTGAGAAATGTAATAATATAACAGGAAAATGGTATGGGGCTGCATATCAAAGTTTTGCCGAAAAAGGAATGGGCGTTGTAACTTCTAAAATAGATGATATTTATAATAGTGTTGAATTCAAAGAAGTATATCCGTTAAAATTTTTTAAGCAAATTATATCAATGTTTTGCTCTTTAAATCCCGAAGCCAATATAGATGATTTGCGAAAATTCGTTTTGAATAGGAATACAGTAGGTATTGATAAAAACAGATACAAAATTTGTATGTACTTTACACGCAGCACTACAAAAAGACATGCAGGTCTAATGGCAACAGGTAATATACAAACTGGGGAAGTAATTCTATTTAGTGAGATTGTTGCCTGTCCTTTTGGTTTCCTGTTATATATAGATCCAAATGAAAAAATGATGACGCAAGGATTTGATATTACGTCATTGTCTGATTATGACTATGATGAAATATGTAATATAAAAATGCCTTTAATTTTCAAAGAGGTTAACACATGGATGCCATACGATTATCGTTCTAAAAATGAAATTAAAAAAGATATTAAAGAAACAGACAAGTGACTTAACGAAAATAAATATACATAACAAAAAATAACAAAATATATTGAAAAATCCCTAAAACCGTGTTATAATAGGTTTGTCACACAAACTGAATAATCGGATTTTAGGGGTATTTTCTTTTTTAGGAATACTATACCCTTTTTTCGGCTACGCTTAAGTTATATGAGTTTGGCAAAAATGCGAACTCCACTAACTTGAGTGTAGCGAGTAATATCTCTATTCCGATTAGTTTGTGTGACAACAATCGGAGTTTGCGTTTTTCGGTGTGTATAACTTCGGTTGTACACACCTTTTTATTTTGCGGAGGAAAACATTATGAAAAAAGCATCTTCAATTGGGAAAAACATTACAAAGGGTTGCGGGATTTCGGTAATAATTTTTATTTTGATTTTCGCAATCATAGTTGCTTTGGCATTATTATTGCCTGAAAATGACCAATCTAGCTTAGAGAATGAAGAGGAAAGCGAAATTGTTTTGAAACCATCTCCGATAGCATTTATAAATCGAACCTATGAAATAGATTATGTTGGCGGAGTACAATGGACGTTTGAAATAAAGAACAATTCAGAAAAAGAAATAAAATATGTAACTCTTGAGTGGAGTTGCTGTGATTCGGTAGGCGAACCGATATACGACGATATTACAGGGAAAAATATTGTTGGTTATAAATTCCCAGGTCCTTGGGAAAGTGGCGAAACAAAGCGTTATCAAACCGACAATACTTCAAAATTTTACAACCACGCCTATGCACAATCAAAGCTTGTCACCATAAAAGTCGAATTCATGGATGGAGAAATAGTCGATATCAATAGCAAAGAATACACGGATATTTTTAAAACAACTTCGTTAAACATTCCAACATTACCATATACAGTTAATAAAGATGCAGATCAACCTTGTTGCACAATAACAAAAATAGAATATGAGTTTTTTGATTATACCACATATCACACTGACGGAAAATTTATAACTAATGATTTTGAAATCAGTATATACGGTGAGTATGATGAAGAATTTGCCCCAGATCAATATCAATTAATTGGTAAATTGATTAATTCTAAGGGTGAGACGATTCTTGACTTTATTGTAGATTTTGACTATTCAGGACGTTATCATAAGCGTGCCCTTGATAGTATAGATCCCGGAGAAACGTATACATTAGAGTTTTGTTATGAAAGCAAATAAATACACTTTTGAAATTAGCATCTATTTTGGATGCATATGAAATAGCCCCGAAAGTTGAAAATCCCTTGATTTTATTGACTTTTCGCCATGGCATCTAAATTGGCGGTACAACACAACGAAAAGGACTTCAAATTCTATTTAATTGTGCCTTGCGCGGATTTTTTGGCTCATTTATATTGATTTTCCATAAATGTTGTGGTAAAATGTAGTTGGTGTGCATTTTTATTCCACGCATGGCTGACGATATGCTCTGTGGAATGATCGTGCGCAAGACAAATTTTGAAAGGGAAATGCTATGAAACTCAATTACAAACGCACTATCCTTGTTGGATTCGCGTTCTTTCTCATCTCTGCCTTCTGGCAGGCTTATGATGCGATAGTTCCGCTTATCCTTACCAATCACTTCGGACTTCCGCAGACAGCTTCGGGCGCGGTAATGTCTCTTGACAATATTCTTGCGGTATTTATGCTACCGATCTTTGGCGCTATCTCCGATAAGGTCTGCACCAAGAAGATGGGCCGCAGAACTCCGTTTATTCTCGTAGGTACGATCGCGGCGGTTGTTGCGTTTGTATTCCTTGCGATAGTTGATACTATTCAGTTCAACACCCTCATAGAGGCGGGCATACACGACAGATACGTCGACGCGCAGGCTCTGATGGACGCTGCCAAGGCCGCCCTCAGTAACGCCAAGGCCGCAGGCGACCAGACGGGTATTGAGTTGGCGAATGCTTCGATCGATGCTATCAACGCAAGCATCGATGCTATCAGAGCGGATGCTCTGGCCTTGACTATGTCAAACATCTGGCCTCTTATCTCCTTTGTGGGCGTGCTTCTTTGCGTTCTCGTTGCTATGGCAACCTTCCGCTCCCCCGCGGTGGCTCTTATGCCTGACGTTACTATCAAGCCCTTGCGCTCAAAGGGAAATGCTATTATCAACCTCACGGGAACCGCGGGCGGTATTCTCGTCCTTGTTCTCGGAATGGTCTTCAAGACATCCACCATCAGCATGCAGTACGTAGGATACGTTCTGGCGGTTGTTACTATTATGATCACCGGATTGATCATCTTTATGCTGACCGTTAAGGAAAAGAAATGGGCGGCTGAAATGGAGGAGGAGACGGCTCGTCTCGGCCTCGAGGAACCCGCAGAGCCCGAAAGTGAAGGCGGAGAGGGACGCGGCCTTTCAAAGGCAGAGTTTAAGTCGCTCTTGCTTATCCTTGCTTCTGTTGCTCTCTGGTACATCGGTTACAACTCTATAACAAGTAAGTATTCCGTATATGCGTCCAACGTTCTTGGATTTGACTTTAATCTCACGCTCATAATCGCGCAGGCTGCGGCGATAGTTTCCTATATCCCTGTTGGCATTATCGCATCCAGGGTGGGAAGAAGAAAGACGATCCTTGCGGGCGTCGCTATGCTTGCTACCGCATTCGGCATAGGACTTTTTGTAGAGCCTACCACGCCTGAGATCCTTATGTATCCTGTATTCATACTCGCCGGTATGGGTTGGGCTACCATCAACGTAAACTCCTTCCCGATGGTTGTTGAGCTTGCAAGAGGCGGCAACGTCGGAAAATATACAGGATATTACTACACCGCTTCTATGGCGGCGCAGATCGTGGCTCCTATTCTTTCGGGAATTCTTTATGATCTTCTCGGCATGCGCTACACCTTCTTCAGCTTCGGCGCAATATTCGTTGCCTTCTCCTTTGTTACAATGTTCTTCGTTAAGCACGGCGACTCCAAGCCTGTGGCTAAGAAGGATGCGCTTGAGGCGCTTGACGTAGGTGACGACTGAGCATGATCCCCGTTGAAGTTTTCTATATACTGCTTGGCGTTTGCGGCTCTCTTGCCGCTATTTCCGCGGTATTATTTCTCGTTTATTTGTTTATACTCGTTCGCCCCAAGGGTCGCCTGCCCGATGATAAGAGCCTGCTTTGCGACTACGCGCACAGGGGCTTGCACGGCGGCGGTGTTCCCGAAAATTCGCTTGAGGCATTTGAGCTTGCCTGTCAGGCGGGCTACGGCATTGAGCTTGACATTCAGCTGTCAAAGGACGGCGAGGTCATGGTTTTCCACGACGGCACGCTGAACAGAATGACGGGTGTTGACAAAAAGCTCTGCGAATTGACGTCGGACGAGCTTTCAAATCTGCGACTTGCCGGGACGGAGCAGAGGATTCCGACTCTTAAAGAGGTCCTTGTGCTTGTTGGCTGCAGAGTACCCTTGCTTGTTGAGCTTAAGGGCGGAACTCTCGACACTACGCTTTGCGGAAAGGCCTATGAGATACTGAAAGACTATGAGGGAAGCTTTTGTCTTGAGTCCTTTAACCCTTGGCTGGTAAAGGGAATCAAGGATCTTATGCCCGACCGATTCTGCGGTCTGCTTTACAGTAACATGGTACGTGACAAGAGGCGCGACGGGAAAAAGGTTACCGCGCTTGACCGCATTGTAAGTGCGATGGCTCTCACGTTCGTTTGCAAGCCAAATTTCATTGCCTACAACGAGGAGGACCGTGATTCCTTCCCTGTAAGGCTTTCGACGAGGCTTTACAAGACTCCGAGGTTTATTTGGACTGTCACGAGCCGGGCGGCGGTTGAAAAGGCGCACGAGCTTGGTGAATATCCTATTTTTGAGAAAATTGACAGAGAATAAATAGAAAAAGGCTTCCGATGGTAGATCGGAAGCCTTTTTAAGTGCAGAGTGCAGAGAGCAAAGCGCAGAATGCAGAGTTACATATCGTAGGGGCGGGTATCGACCGCCAGTGCTTCAAATTTTGATTTATTGGGGTGTTGTAAATCGAAATGGTGCATCCTCATCCACCGCGGAACGCGGTCCCCCTTCCCCAAGGCAGGGGAAGGTGGCGCAGCGTAGCTGTGACGGATGAGGATGCACCTTTCAAAATCGCTTAGCTCGATAAATCGCAATTTGGCGGGCGGATATAGAATCCGCCCCTACGATCGTGAAACTACCATCTCCCCCACAAATCGCAATTCGTGCGCGGGCGTAGGGGGCAGAGTTAAGGAAGAAACCGGTCTCAGAACCCTCATGTGCGTGGCGTAGGGCGGGGGCTTGCTCCCCCCGCTTCATCCGCAAGTGTTTCTTGTTCTCGAACAGGCTAAGGAAGAAACCGGTCTCAGAACCCTCATGTGCGTGGCAAGTTTATTATGAATGAACATATATTGGGCGCACATGCTCCTCTCTGCGTTCGGAGCGGTTCTTCGCCAATTCAGTGAAACGCAAAATAGAGGAGAAGCATATAGCCTCTCCTCTATTTTGGTGCCGGAAACCGGGCTTGAACCGGTACGGTACTCTCGTACCACGGGATTTTAAGTCCCGGGCGTCTGCCAATTCCGCCATTCCGGCGACACTTGATATGATACCACACAATGTCTTATTTGTCAAGTGAAAAAGAAAAATCTTTTATCAAATAAAATTTTATTTCCGCGGGCGTTTTATATTGACTTAAATACGGCAATATGATAAAATATATAGGAAATAATCTGAAAGAGGAATTTTAAATGGACTTAATTATCCCAATTATTCTTTTTGCGATCGGTCTTGTCCTTCTTATCAAGGGTGGTGACTGGTTCGTCGACGGTGCTACCGGTATCGCGCACCGTTTCCATATTCCCGAGATACTCATAGGCGCAACCGTCGTATCTATCGGAACTACTCTGCCCGAGGTAATGGTCTCCGCAACCGGCGCTATGCAGGGGCAGGGCGCTATGGCGTACGGTAACGCTATCGGCTCTATTATCTGCAATACCTCGCTCATCGCGGCGCTCACTATAGCTATCAAGCCCGCTCCCGTTGAAAAGAAATCGCTCAGATTCCCCGTAATATTCTTCTTCTGCGCGGCTATTTTCTACTCCTTTGTCGCATACTTCTTCGGTGAGTTTGCGCTTTGGGCGGGAATCCTGCTTCTTTGCGGCTTTGTCGGCTACATGACCGTGCTTATTATTCAGGCATTCCGCGACAGATCTCCCAAGGAAGAAATTACAGGTGAGCTTGTACTTGACGTTCTCGACGACGAGGTCGACGAGGAAAAGCAGAGCAGCGTCGGTGACTTCGTTGGCTTCTTGCTCGTTGCGGTAGGTCTTATCGCGGCTCAGGTTATCGACATTGTGTCTAATGGTGGATTTATGACCGATACAAGCGACTTTATGGCGTTTGCAGGCTTCTATGTTCAGGGTCTGCTTGGAGTCATCTTCCTTGTAATCGGTCTTGCAAAGGCGATAAAGCAGGACGGTCTTGCGCTTCTTAACTCTAACGTATTGTTCCTCGTGCTTGGTGCGGCGGTTATTGCGATCGGCTCGACCCTGCTCGTTGACAACGGTACGATAATTGCAGAGAAGCTTGGCGTTCCCAGCACTGTAATCGCGCTTACCTTCGTTGCTCTCGGAACATCACTTCCCGAGCTTGTGACGGCTATCACCTCGCTTGCGAAGGGACACGGCGCGCTCTCGCTTGGTAACGTTATCGGAGCAAATATCTTCAATCTCGTGCTTGTAAGCGGCACTGCGATCACAATCGCGCCCTTTGCCGTTCCCGCGGAAAAGACTATCGCGGGTATGAACGCGTCCTTGGTCGTTGACATTCCCGTAATGCTTACCGTAATGGCGCTTATGACGCTTCCCGCGCTCTTCCGCGGCAAGCTCGCGCGCTGGCAGGGAATCGCGCTCCTCGCGATCTATGCGGGCTTCTGCGTTTTCCAGTTTGCGATTTGATTGAATATTGACAGGGCTCAATTGCTGAAAATTATTTTACAAATAATTTGAAATAGCTATTGCTTTTTGCTATTAATTATGATATAATAGCAAAGTCGGCAAAAGAGCCCTCGAATTTGGAGAGATATCGAAGTGGTTATAACGGCCCTGACTCGAAATCAGGTGTACAGCAATGTACCGAGGGTTCGAATCCCTCTCTCTCCGCCAATAAAAAGGATAGCACCTACAAGGGTGCTATCTTTTTTATTGTTGAAATATTTCACGGTTCGAACCTACCGATTTCCTGTGAAATCGGTACGCTTGCGCAGATATAGAAGCGATTTGTATGATATTCAACCGCAAGCATGGTTCAGAATCCCTCTGTTCACCCAAGCGGGTGGCTTTTTTGTTGGCGGAGAGAGAGGGTGGGGCGGATTCTCACTCCAAATCCGCCTGCGGATTTGTGAAATGGTTCAGAATCCCGTCCTCACCATTTAGTTGTGCTTCGCTTGCGCAGAGGGATAAGCGAATTGCGAAAAACTATATCGCAAGCATGGTTCAGAATCCCTCTTTTCACCCAATCGGGTGGCTTTTTTGTTGGCGGAGAGAGAGGGTGGGGCGGATTCTCACTCCAAATCCGCCTGCGGATTTGTGAAATGGTTCAGAATCCCGTCCTCACCATTCAGATGCGCTCCGCTTGCGCAGAGGGATAAGCGAATTGTGATAAACTATGTCGCAAGCATGGTTCTGAATCCCTCTCTCTGGGACTATTTAAGGGTTGCAATTTTCCGAAATTTATGATATACTTATGTCACAACAACAAATCTACGAGGTGAAAATGAAATCTCATTTGAAAAAGATGATTGCGCCGATTGTGGTGACGGTCATTATGGCGCTTTATTACGTTGTGTACTTTGGCTTTTTGATTTGGCTTTTGGACGGAGTTTGGAAGTATGCTCTTGGTATAGTTCCGCTTGCGTTTATTGCCGTTTCGGTCATGGTTTGCATAGAAAGAATAAAAGAAATTAAGAGGGGTGAAGAAGATGATCTTAGTAAATACTGATTTTATTACCGGAAAAGAGCTTGAGACCTTGACTCTCGTAAAGGGAAGCACCATTCAGTCCAAGCACATTGGAAAGGACATTGCGCAGAGCTTTAAGACCTTGGTTGGCGGCGAGCTTAAGTCCTACAACGAGATGATGAACGAGGCAAGGGCGCTTGCCACAAAGAGAATGGTTGAGGAGGCGGAGAGCCTCGGCGCCGATGCGGTAATCAATATTCGTTACGCTTCCTCTGCGGTCATGCAGGGCGCGGCAGAGGTTATCGTTTACGGTACTGCCGTTAAGTTTGTGAATAAGTAAGACAAAGGGGCTACGGCGGTAGCCCTTTTTGTTTTAAAAAAGATTGCGCACAAGTGGGTTTTGTGATATAATTAATATTGATAGATAACAATCCAGATGAATTGGAGAAACAATGCAAGATAAGTTTAAGAGGTGTGATCTTCACACGCACACGGTGCATTCGGACGGCACGTTCAGCTCGCGGGAGCTGATTTTAGAGGCGAAGCGGATAGGTCTTTCGGCTATCGCCCTGACCGACCACAACAGTGTGGCGGGGCTTGACGAGTTTTTGAAGGCGGCGGGCGACCTCGGCATTGAGGCTGCCGCAGGAGTTGAATTTTCGGTTGAATACGAGGGCGAGGAGCTTCATTTGATAGGTCTTTTCATCGGCCGGGAGTATTACGGCGCGGTGATGGACTTTATCGGCGACCTCAAGGAGAAAAAGAACGAGGCGAACCGCGCGCTTGTGGCAAGGCTTCGGGGCATTGGCTACGAGATCGACTACGATGCGCTTTTGGCGGCGACTCCCGAGGGCTACGTCAACCGCGCGCATATTGCCATCGACATGCTGCGCCGCGGCTACGTGGAGAGCGTTTCCGAGGCTTTTGACTTGTATTTGTCCGAAAAAGCGGGTTATTACCGCTCGCCCGAAAAGCCGGGGCTCTTTGAAACGATTGAATTTATAGATTCCATCGGCGCGGTGTCGATTTTGGCGCATCCGCTTTTGCAGCTGTCGCATAAGGAGCTGAGGGAGCTGCTTATAAAGGACGGATGTCGCAAGCTTGACGCGATAGAAACGCTGTATGTCAAGTATTCGCGAGAGGAAAGGGAATTTTCGAGTGCGCTTTGCCGTGAGCTTGGTTTGCTTGAGAGCGGCGGAAGTGACTTTCACGGCGCGAACAAGCCGGGGCAGGAGCTTGGCGTGGGCAGGGGAGATCTCCTTGTGCCGTATGAGATTTTTGAGGCGTTAAAGACAAGGCGCGCAGAGAAGTCGCAGAGATAATTTGGGATTTATCGGGGAGATGGTGGACTAAAAAGAAAGGCTCCCTTGTGTAAAGGGAGCTGTCAACGAAGTTGACTGAGGGATTGTAAATGAAACATATGCACTAGAACAATCCCTCCGTCTTGCTTCGCAATCCACCTCCCTTTACACAAGGGAGGCTTACGCCAAGCGTAATC
>JAZSBL010000016.1:0-14730 GCA_045602385.1 Eubacteriales bacterium
GACCGCAGGCACAGCAATCAATAATACGCCATCTGTTGCGCTTCTCAAATCTTTGGGCTTTGAGCTGATCGAAACGGAAAAGGTGTCCTTCTATAAGGATGCAGACGGCAACGATATTGTGTTTGACGGCGGTGTGTTTGAGTTGGCTTTGTGATTAGGAGTAAAACAATGTCAAGAATTGAAAAAGTTGAATTTACAAATATGTGTATGGTCTGCGACGGTGATAGGGTCGTTGTTATCGACAGACAGAAGGAAGATTGGCCGGGTATTACGTTCCCGGGCGGTCACGTAGAGCTTGGTGAATCATTTACGGATGCAGTAATCCGTGAAATCCACGAAGAAACAGGATTGAAAATTTCCTCATTTCAACTGTGTGGAATAAAAGATTGGTACGAAAACGGTTGTAGATACGTTGTCTTGTTCTATAAAACAACCCATTTTGAAGGTGAGCTTGTTTCTTCTGAGGAAGGAAAAGTATGGTGGGAGGATATTGCAAATCTTTCTAATCTCAATCTATCCCTTGATATGAAAGATATGCTCCGTGTTTTTGTGGAAGATGATTTGAGCGAGTTTTTCTACTATCAAAAAGACGGCAAGTGGTTATATGATTTGAAATAATCTACGGAGATTGATTAAAATAATGGCAGATATACTTTTCAAAACAAACGATTATGTTTTTTCGTACCGTGTCGGTGGACTTCTGATCCACAACGGCAAGGTGCTTATGCAAAAGGCGGTTGATGATGACGGCTACGCCTTTATCGGCGGTCACGTTGCATTTGGTGAAACGACCGCAGAAACGATAGTAAGAGAATTTAAGGAAGAAATCGGCGCTGACATAAAGGTTGAAAGACTCTTTATGGTGAACGAGAATTTCTTCCCTTGGGGTACTCGTCCTTGTCAGCAGATAAACCTTTACTATTTGGTTTCCTTGAAGGACGAAACGCAAATACCGCTTGATAGAAATTTCAAAGCACTCGACGAGCTTGGCAACGAGCGTATTGAACTTGATATGTGTTGGATACCTCTTGAAGATGTACCGAGCAAGAATATCTATCCGCCGCAGGCAAAGGAGTACATCGTGAACATTCCCGATGAGATCGTGTACTTTGTTTATAAGGAGTGAACGTATGGGGAGCGTTATATTAGTTTGCGGTTTGAATGGCGCAGGCAAAAGCACACTGGCAAAAGCACTTGCTGAAAGATTGAATCTCCGCTTCATTGATATTGAAGATATATACTTTTCTCGTCAAGACAATCCTGATTATCCGTATGAAAAATCCCGTCCTTACGAAGAGGTTGTGTCAATGCTTACAAACATTGCAAACGGTGAAAATGACTTTGTTCTGGCATCGGTAACAGGCAGCTTTGGAGGTGAGTTTATTTCTAACTTGAAGTGTGTAATCTCTATTGAAGTTCCAAAGGAGATACGATTAAAGCGAGTACATAATAGGTCATACATACTTTTCGGTGAGAAAAGTTGTAAAGGCGGTGATTATTACGAGCAAATCAAGTCCTTCCATAATTTTTGTGCTTCAAGGGATGAAAATTTAGTTAATGATTGGCTATCAACTATATGTTGCCCCATATTTAGAGTAGATGGAACATTGCCAATAAGTGATAATGTGAATCTGATTGCTAAAAAGTTGAATTCACAGAAGGAGTAATGATGGACTTTGAACAACTTGCAAAAATAGAAAACGAAAGTGAACGTGTGAACAGAACCTATGATATATTCAACGAGGATGCAAGGCTCAATCATTCAAAAGCCGCAAGAGTTGAATTTTTGACTACCGTTCACTATATAGAAAAATACTTGAAAGAGGGCGACAAGATACTCGACATCGGTGCAGGCGCAGGTGAATACAGCCTCTACTTTGCCCGTAAGGGTTATGAAGTATCGGCTCTTGAGCTTGCCGATGCCAATATTGCCGCTTTCAAAAAGAAGCTCACGCCCGAAGATAAGATTGACCTCGTTCAAGGTAATGCACTTGACCTCTCTCGCTATGCAGATACGTCGTTTGATATTGTCCTTCTGTTCGGCCCGCTTTATCATCTCCAAAATGAGGCGGACAAGCAGAAATGCATCAGCGAAGCAAAGCGTGTCTGCAAGGACGGCGGTAAGATCTTCTTCGCCTTTATTTCCAACGACTTTGTTTTCCTCACCGAATTCGGATATGACGTTGAATATTTCAGCAACGGTGATTATGACAAGGAAACCTTTAAGCTGAATGACTTTCCGTTTGTGTTCCATACGGTTGGTGCTGCGAGAAAACTTCTTGCAGACGGTAATGTTCACATATTGCATGAGGTTGCATCCGACGGAGCAAGCGAGCTTTTGGCGGCACGAATCAACGAAATGAGCGACGAGGACTATACGCAGTATCTCCGCTATCATTTTTATATCTGCGAAAAGCTTGAGTTTCTTGGTATGACCAATCATTTATTGTTCGTAGGAGAAAAGTGTATCTAAAAACTGCCTTAACGAAAAGACTTATTCTATTAAGCCACAAAAAATCCGACACGGAATGTTCCGTGTCGGATTTTTTTGTTTATTCCATTTTTGACATTTCTCTTTGAGCCATGACAAGCCCATAATAGATTCCCTTTTTCTCGATAAGCTCGTCGTGTGTGCCAACCTCGGCAATTCTGCCCTTATCCAGTACGACAAGTCTTGTCGCATTCCTGAGCGTGGACAGGCGGTGTGCAATCGCTATCGTCGTTCTGTTTGCCGAAAGATTACGCAGGGCGTCCTGTATCTGCTTTTCGGTCTCTGTATCAAGAGATGCCGTAGCCTCGTCGAGAATGAGTATTTTGGGGTCTCTGAGCAGCGCTCTTGCAATAGCAATTCTCTGCCTTTCTCCGCCCGAAAGACTATATCCTTTCTCTCCTACGCGGGTGTTATATCCGTCCTGGAGCTTCATGATAAAGTCGTGCGCGCCGGCAAGCTTTGACACCTTGATTATCTCTTCCCTCGTTGCCTCGGGCTTTGCGTAAGCTATGTTCTGGTATATATTACCCGCAAACAAGAATGTCTCCTGCAACACTACACCCATCTGGGAGCGCAAAGCTTCCTGCGATATATCTCTGATATCAACACCGTCGATACATATACTTCCCGACTCGACGTCGTACATTCGCATGATCAGGTTTATAAGCGTTGATTTGCCTACTCCCGATTTGCCGACGAGGCCTATGAATTCTCCGCTTTTTATGTGAATGTCGATATTGGTCAAAACCTCGGTGCCGCTATCATATCCAAACGATACATTGTTAATATCAATGTCGCCCTTGATTATAGGTGACACGGCCTTGTCTGCATCCGCGACCTCCTCTTCCTCGTCTATTATCTCAAACACCTTTGAAGTAGAGGTTATAAATGCAACTATCTGACGCGGAACGGTGGAAAGCATTCTTAAGGGACCGTATATCATGCTTGCATACATCGAGTACTTTGACATTTCTCCAAGTGTCATTTCCCCGCCGAGTATTTCGTTGCCTATGTAGAACAATATAATGAATTCGCCAAAGCACATAAGGAATTGCAATACGGGCATCAGCGTATACCAAAGGGTATCCGACTTTATCTGCATATCGCGCTCCTCTGCCGCCGCGCGCTCGTATCTCTCCGTTTCCTTATGCTCCATACCAAATGACTTTACAACACGAATACCCGAAAAGATATCGTGAAGTATTGAGTTTGACTTAGAGCCAAGCTGCCAGCAACGGCGGAAGAGCTTGTGCGCTTTACGCCAGAAGAAACTGAAGCCAAGTACGACAAGCGGCACGGGTATCAAAATGAGTATGAACAAAATACTCAAATCAGATGCCACAAATACGATTCCTATCGCCAACAGCAGCAGCATCTGCTCTACAAGCGCGGGAAGAAAATGCACAAGAAAGCTTCGTATCTGTCCTACGTCGTGCGACACGCGGCGCATAAGCTCGCCTGCGGTCCTTTTGGATATCTTTGCAATCGAGAGCTTCTGTATCTTCTCGAACAGCATATTACGGAGATCTACAACTATTCCGTTGCTTGCATTTATAAGCAAGTGCGAACGGAACATTGAAAACAATCTTACAACCGTCTGCACCAAAAGCATCAAGAGCACCGTAAGGACATAGCTTGTCACGGACAATCCTTTCGGATCCTTTGTATTGATGTATTCATCGGTGATTATTCTGCTTATCTCCGGGGATATAAGATTCAATCCGCTTACAACAAAGAAAAACAGTATTGAGAGGAAAATGAAAAGCTTATAGGGCTTTACTATTCCCCACAGTCTTTTCAGATTGCGCAGCTTATCGCGTTTAGATAATCTCTTTACGTCTGCGCCGCGATCTTTTTTGCCTTTATCGCCGTCACGGTCGTAATTCTCGAAGCCTACGCCCTCTGTGATGCGGTTAAATTGCTTTGATGCCGCGATAGCCGCCTTGCTCTCCGACATATCTGTTCTGCACAGTAAATGCGCTTCACCGTCGTTTTTACTATTATACTGAACTGTGGCAGAGCCTACGCCCACCTCGACCTTGATCTCCGATATGTCGGATAGAGGTATTCTCTCTATCTCTTGCTTATCTCTGAATACTACAAGGTCGTGGCTATCGACCACAACCGCGCCCTTACACCTCAAGGAAGGCTCGGAAGGATGCAGGTTATACCCAAACGATAATATAGCGTCCTCTTTATTTACACCGGGGCAAAGCTCCCAGATGTCCTTCCTCGGGGAGTTTTTTTTCTTTTTGAATCCTATCACCTCATCTTCCTCCTTTCCTTGTATTTTTTTCGTATTTTAAAGATACAGTTCTATTTTTCTATAGCTCTTTGCGCTGAGGGCGGATATACTCTTAACGGTATATCTATTGGAATCCACGTCAACAAGGACAATGCTATCCCCGCTTGTATGTAAAATGTTCTTGTAGGTATCCTGCATTGTGAAGCTCTGCTCTCTGCCGTCCTCAAGGGTTACCTTCCAATAGGAAAATCCGTATCTTTCCTTAAGGCTTTTTATCTCCTTTATGACGGGAGAATAGTATTTTCTTTCTATTTCCTTTACAACAAGTTCTCTTGATGCGCCGTCAAGCTCCGACACGTCGTATATGATACCGATCTCGTTTTTCTCGTCATCAAGCACAGAGATAAATTTTAATCCAAGATCAAACGGAAATGCGCGATGCAAGAAGATCCTCGCGTATTCCTTTTCTCCCGCGTTATGTCTTAACGTAAGAGCCAAAAAGCCGTTCTTTTCCTTAAAGCTTGCATTTTGCCCGTCCAATTTGAGAATGTGGGCAGACTGCTCATTGATTATTCTATTTTCTTCCATTAAGGTCTCCCCCTTTACTCAATTATTCCGGCATTTTTAAGTGCCTCTGCTTGCAGAGTGTAGAGCTTGTTGTAAACTCCGTCCTCTATGGCTAAAAGCTCCTTGTGTGTTCCACGCTCCGCAACCTTACCGTCCTCAATGACGATAAGCTCGTCAGCGTCGCGCAGCGTTGAAAGCCTGTGCGCTATCATTATCGTGGTTTTATCGCGCGTAAGCTCGGACAGCGCGTTCTGGATCTTCTTCTCGGTTTCGGTGTCCATTGCGGCAGTAGCTTCGTCGAGTATAAGTATCTTAGGATCTCGCAAAATCGCGCGGGCAATAGAAAGTCTCTGCTTTTCACCGCCGGAAAGATCCTTGAAGCCAAAGCCTATCTTTGTGTTATAGCCGTCGGGAAGCTTAATAATAAAGTCGTGCGCGCCTGAAAGCTTGGCGGCCCTTATAACTTCCTCATAGCTTGCGTCGGGCTTTGCGTAACGGATATTATCAAGTATTGAGCCTATAAAGAAGAAGGTCTCCTGCGATACTATCGCTATATTCTCATACAGAGCATTGAATGAGAGATCCTTGACGTTTATACCGTCGACAAGTATCTCACCCTCGTTTGCATCATAAAGTCGCATAATAAGGTTTACTATTGTACTCTTACCTGCGCCCGAATGTCCCACGATTCCAAGCATCTTGCCCGCCTTGACGCCAAAGCTTACGTTGTTAATTACCTTGTGATTTTTGATATACGAGAACTCAACGTTCTTGAATTCAACGTCTCCGCGTATTTCTTCGGGTGTTATGGCATCGTCCTTTTCCTTTATATCGGGCTCGGTGTCGTATATCTCGAAAAGTCTTTGCAGTGCGTTGGTGCTTGACGCAGACCAATCTATCATATCGGCAAAGAAATACATCGGGGTGTATATCATATTGACGTATGCGACGAACTTGATAAGCTGACCGTATGTGAAGTCGTTATAGCCCGAAATTACCATCCAGCCGCCCACACCGAGCGCAATGATATTTCCCGCGTACAGTATAAGACCGAGTGAGGGATAAACGTAATTATTGAACACCGACAGGTTCTTCTGGTACTCCGCGGCGCGACGGCTGGTACCGTGAAATCTCTCTGTCTCGGCTCTCTCACGCGAGAAGGCCTTTACAACTCTTGCTCCCTGCAATACGTCGGAAAGCTGGGAATTAAGTCTTCTTGACCCCGAATAGTTCTTGGCGTGGAGCTTCATCTCCTTGCGGTAGCTCTGTAAAATGATAAAGAAGAAAAGCGGTACGGTAAAGAGCGAGCAAAGCGCCAAAAGCGGATTTTCGATAAAGAGTATTACGCAAATTACCACTACCTGAACGATATTCACCAAAAAGTAAGGTACACCGTCACAGAAGAAGGAGTAGATCGTATTTGAGTCCTCATTAACCTGCGTCATAAGCGCGCCGGTCTGCCGTCCGTTGAAGAATGAAAGCGACAGCTTCTCAATCGATGTAAATACCGTCATTTTAAGGTCGTAGACGATCTTTGCGGCAATCTTCGCGGAAATTCGACCGTTGATTATGGTAAATATCTGTGAGAGCACCTTGGTTGCAACGATCATACCGATAACAAGCAGTATCTCGCCAAAGAATCCGCCGTTTTCGCTTAACACCTCATCGTAGAAGAACTCATTTGAGAAATATGGCACGGCAATGCTTGTTGCGGTGAGCAAAACGAGCGAGAGGAGCATTATCGCGATATACTTTTTATACTTTGCAAGGAACATTCCGAAGCGGCGGTAGAGCTTTCCCTTTTCCATGCATCTTGGGCAGACCTTACGGTTTTTGTCGGGATAGCGCATTCCGCACTTAGGGCAACGGTGAGCGCTTGGCTCGTCCTCTTCGTCGATATCAAAATCAGGTGAGGTTATCTCGCCCTTTTTCATGCGCTCAAAATACTTGATAAATACAAGCGCAGAGGCGCGGCAGGTGTTGGTCATTGCACTCAAGAAGGCGTAGTGACCGTCATTGAGCTTTGCGACGAGCCTTGCGCTTGATTGCATCTCATCAAGCTCAAGAGCCTCAACGTCTGCTATATCATATACGTCCAAGCTGCTTTCGCGCCATTCCTGCTTCAGGCTTTTGCCGTTTGTGCCCGTTATTACAACGGTTCCGGAGATGACATATATGTTCTCTGCCGTTGCGATCACGTAGGTGTCGCAAAAGGAATGCTCTCTGTTCATATCGCTATATGCCGCGATCATTATCTTATCGGTTTCAACGCCGCTTTGACGAAGCGACTCGAAAATATGGTCGGGTACTCGGTCGATAAGGAACATACATCTCACCTCTCTTTCCTTAAAATTAAATACCAATACAGAATAATTATAAACCTTTTAGATTATTTTGTCAATAAAGCGCCCGTTCTTTTGCCAAATAATTTGTCACCGCTATTGAAAAAGCGTGGGAAATATGATATACTTTATCTATAAAGACAAAAAGGAGCCGTAATATGAAAGGCTTAAAGACAATATATATCTGCTCTGAATGCAATTACCACTCCCCTAAATGGATGGGAAAATGCCCCTCCTGCAATCAGTGGAACACGCTTGTTGAGGACGTTATCAGCATTGCTCCAGAAGAGCCGCAGAACAAAAGAAAAAGTCTGTCCGCAATAAGCGGTACAGACAACCACGCTATATCCTACGACAATCTCGAAATACCCGATTACATTCGCTCGGGCACCGGACTCCCGGAGCTTGACCGGGTGCTTGGCGGCGGCCTCGTACACGGCTCGGTCGTGCTTATTTCTGGTGAGCCCGGTATCGGTAAATCTACCCTGCTTATGCAGATCTCCGAGTGCCTTGGCGCAAACAGACGCGTGCTTTATATCACCGGTGAGGAATCGGGCGGACAGATAAAGCTCCGCGCAAAAAGGCTTGGAGTATCGGGTAAAAATCTCTTTATACTGACCGAAACAAATCTTGACAGTATACTCAAAGAGGCTGACAAATTAAAGCCCGATATAATGATAATCGACTCGATACAGACGATATACGACGACATGATAAAGTCCGCGCCGGGAAGCGTGACCCAGGTGCGTGAATCTGCGCTTACCCTTATCAATAAGGCGAAATCACAGGGCATCTCGATGCTCCTGGTCGGACACGTCAACAAGGAGGGCGGAATCGCAGGTCCCAAGGTGCTTGAGCATATGGTAGACGCTGTTCTCTGCTTTGAGGGCGAGAAGCTCCAGTCCTACCGCATAATCAGAGCCAACAAAAACCGCTTCGGCTCTACCAACGAGATCGGTGTTTTTGAGATGACAGACAAGGGTCTTGTTGAGATACCCAACCCCTCCGAGATGCTTCTTTCGGGCAGACCGAAGAACACTCCCGGCAACTGCGCGGTATGTACCATTGAGGGCACAAGACCGATAATCGCAGAGATACAGGCACTTGTTTCCCCCACGTCATTCCCCGCGCCTCGCCGTACGGCAAACGGTATAGACTACAACCGTCTTTGCCTTATAATCGCGGTTCTGGAAAAGCGACTCGGGCTCAAATTCTACCAGAACGACGTCTATATGAACGTCATTGGCGGACTTCATATTGACGAGCCCGCAAGCGACGCCGCGATAGCGCTCGCGCTTATTTCCTCGCTTACCGACAAGGCCGTTCCCGACGATCTTATCGCCATCGGTGAGCTTGGCCTTTCAGGCGAATGTCGCGCCGTTTCAAACCTTGAACAACGCGTCAAGGAAGCCGCGCGACTCGGCTTTACCAAGGCGATAGTTCCCTATAAGAACGTTGAAAAGCGTCAATTTGAAACCTCGATTGAGCTGATACCGATACATAGTATATATGAGGCCTTGAGGGTTCTTATCAGCAATTAAAAAAATAACCACGCCCCCGCTCTACAAAGAGCGGGAATTTTTTTGTAAATATTAGATACTCGTACTCTTTTTCTATTTACAAAGGATATTTTTTGTGCTATAATAATATATTAAGAAAAATACTTAAAAAGTGGCTTGAAAGGAGGATGAGGTATGGCAAACTGCAACAACCGTGACGATTTCTGGGATCTTGGCGAGTTTAAGAGCCCGACGAGGCAGAAAGCGGTAGAATCTTTGCGCTCATTCCCCGCTCACCGCGTCAGTGCGGTTGAGATAAGCGACACGCGTGCGACCGCGGGCAAAAAGCTGATAGACGATTCCGAAACCGTGATAACAAAGTTTGTTCCTCCCCATTCTGGCGCGTCCTTCTCCAAAAAGCATATAATACGTGAATATGAGCCGCAAAATCCCCTTATCAAGAGCGTTGTGATCTACTCCGAGCGTGAGGGAGAATCGCTATTCGTCAGCGACAATCTCTTTATCCGTGAGCGACGAGCGCTCCTTGACCGTGAGGTCACATATAAGGAGTACGTTCCCTTTTATTCCTACGCGCCGAGATATTCACAGCTGAACAAGGCGCAGTTAAACTACTATCTATGGTGGCGTCAGAATGCGCGCAACGGTGTCTTTACCAAAACGGACGAGTCATACGTTATGCTTTACGCATACGAGCTTGCCGCCACGGGAGAGGGTGAGGACAAGGATGCGGCGGTCAGTATGCTTTGCAAGCTCCTAACTGCCTTTGACAACAAGGAGCTTAATCTTGCGTACAAGATAATGATACGCGATATCCTCGTGGACTTCTGCCTTGTGCACGGACTCCCCTCCCCAATAGGCACGCTTGGCGGTCTTGAGCGACAGGTGCTGTTCGGCTCATTCTTACCCGAATTTTTCACCGATCTCTCGCAGGCGCGTGAGCATTGCGCGCCCGTTATAGCCTCTATGTCGCTGTACGACTATCGCCGAAGCAAGTGCTACAACGAATCTACTGCCGAAGCCTTCAAGAAAGGTACGGACGGCGCGCTTGCGGCGGTTATGGACAATGACGAGGCGTTCTCGTCGATAACCTCATTTACACGCGGCGTTTACGGCAGTGTGTCCCTGGAAAGACATCCGTTCAACCGCATGGTAAACATCGTAAACAAGAGCATAAGGCTTGAGATAACCTATTACTCGCTTGATAATATAAAATCAGCTATTACCGATATCGTGCGCTACTCCGAAAACAAGATACGCGAGCATCTCGGTATACGCTCAAAAATAAACGTGCTTACCGTCAATCCCTTGGCGCGCGCGGCGATAGACGTCTTCTTTGAGAACAACATGCCCGCGCAAAAATTCGTGGACAGGCGCCGCAAGGATTCCCGTCCCCCCAAAGAGGAGGTACACGAATACGACAAGCTATACGAAGTGCCAAAGTCGGAGATCTCCCCCGAGCGCGCGCGCGTGATAGAGCAAGAGTCTTGGGAAACAACCAAGAAGCTTACAGAGGCGTTTGCGCCCGAAGTTGAGGATGAGCCTATCGCTCCCGTCATTTCAGAGCCGAAAGCAACGGAAGAGCCCGTGCCTGAAATTTCAGAGCCTGCCGCTCCTTCAAGCAATCCCGAAAGTCTGTATTCTCAGCTTTACGAAAGACTTGGCGAAGTTGCGGGATTTGTTAATATGTGTAAAGGCGCAAGCCTTTTGGAGCAAAGGAAATTTGCATCCTTGCACGGTACGACCGCAGACGAGCTTGCAGACAGTATAAACGAAGCCGCCGTTGAGCTTTTCGGGGATATAATTCTTGAAGATAACGGCGAGGGATATACAATAATCGAGGACTACCTATTCTTATTCAATTGATTTAAAGGAATACTAAATATGGAACAGATAAACAACACACCACAGGTACCGCGCAGAATACTTTCTTCCCTGCTTTCAAGCGTTTCCGCAGGTGTCGTGCCGAGAGCGGGCGCGCCCTATATCGCAATTGGCAGAAAGGACGAGATATCGGCATTTCTCTCTGACCTTGAGGAGATCAACGAGGGCGGCGGAGCTATGCGTTTTCTTATCGGCCGCTACGGAAGCGGAAAGAGCTTTCTTATCCAGCTCATCCGCGGATACGCGCTTGAGCGCGATTTTCTGACCGCAGACTGCGACCTCTCCCCCGAGCGTCGCCTTTGCGGTAGCGGTCACGGAGGTATCTCCACCTATCGCGAGCTTATGAAAAATCTCGCGTCAAAGTCCTCCCCCGACGGCGGCGCGCTTTCAAAAATAATACTCCGTTGGACAAGCAAGCTTCGATCCGAGCTTATCGACGGCGGTATCTCTCCCGATTCCGACAGGCTTTACAGAGAGCTTAACAAACGTGTTCACGCCGAGCTTGACGACCTTGAATTTATGGTAGGAGGCTTTGATTTCGCTCGCGTGATATTTGAATACTATATGGCAAGCGTTTCCGACAGTGAAAACGCGAACGAAAAGATGAGCGCGTGCCTGCGCTGGCTTCGCGGTGAATTTTCCACCAAGACCGAGGCTAAGCACGCTCTCGGATTCTCTGTGTCTGTAATCATTGACGACGACAACTGGTACGATTTTATCAAGCTTTGGGCTATTCTTTCAAAAAAGATAGGCTATCGCGGTCTTGTCGTATTCATTGACGAGTGCGTTAACCTTTATAAGATACCTAACCGTATCAGCCGCGAAAATAACTACGAGAAGATACTCTCCATGTTCAATGATACTCTCCAAGGCAGGGCTCCCGGACTTGACATAATCTTCGGCGGAACGCCCCAGTTCCTTGAGGATACAAGGCGCGGTCTTTTCAGCTACGAGGCTCTTCGCTCCCGTCTTTGCGACAGTCGCTTCGCGCTTGACGGCTTCAAAAATCTTATAGGTCCCGTAATACGATTGCGCCGTCTTACTGACGACGAGCTTTTCGCGCTCATTCAGCGCATCACGGTTCTCTACTCGCAGTATTACAACTGGGAATGCACAGTCTCAAATGAGGACAGGCTCAAGTTCCTCAATATCTGTCTTTCCCGCGCGGGTGCTGACAGTATGATAACTCCCCGTGAGATGCTACGCGACTATATGACCGTCCTTAACATCCTTATGCAAAACCCCGACGCCGATTTTGACGACGTTGTAGGAAATCACGTGAAGCTTGCGACGGATGCGGGTGATGCCACGGAAAATGAAGCGAAGATTGCGGATGCAACGCAGGAAAAAAGAAAATACACCGCTAACGATATCGAATTTTGATCGATGTAAAAATATAAAAGAAAGGAGCAGAACATGACAGAGGCAGACAGAATATTTGAACGCTTTCCCGACTATATAAGAGAATATATATATTCTCATTCCTGGGATTCCCTGCGCGAGGTACAGATAGCCGCGGCAAGGTCTATTTTTGAAACCGACAACAATCTGCTTTTGACCTCGTCCACCGCAAGCGGCAAGACAGAGGCGGCGTTTTTCCCTATTCTCTCGCTACTTAACGAGGACCCTCCCTCGTCGGTAGGTGTTCTTTATATTGCTCCCCTTAAAAGCCTTATTAACGACCAATTTGAGCGTCTTGACGACCTGCTTGATATGACAGGCGTTAAGGTCACTCATTGGCACGGCGACGTAGCCATGTCGCACAAGAAAAGATTGCTTGAAAAGCCAACAGGCATTTTACAGATAACCCCCGAGTCACTCGAGGCGATGCTTATCAACCGCTCGAACGATATTCCCCGTCTTTTCGGTGATCTCCGATTTATCGTCATAGACGAGATACACACCCTGACAGGAACCGACCGCGGTAATCAGATAATTTGCCTGCTCTCGCGAATTGCTCATCTTATAGGCTTCCATCCGAGAAGGATCGGACTTTCCGCGACGATAGGCGACCCCTCACTTGCCGCAGAGTGGCTCTGCGCAGATTCGGGTCGTGCCATTGACGTTCCGGAGCTAACGCAAGAAAAAATACGTTGGCGGCTTGGTCTTGAGCATTTCTATATTCAGAATCCCGATCTTGAAACTCCCGATGAGAAGAAGCAAAAGGATTCCTACGACGTAGCAAAGCAAAAAAAGCCTTATTACGTTGATCCCGGATACGAATACGCATACGACTGTGTCAAGGGATCTAAGGCTCTTGTATTTTCAAACTCACGCGAGGAAACCGAGTATATTTGCGCTACATTGCGACAAATTGCCGCCCTGCGTCAGGACGACGACAGCAAGATTCTTATTCACCACGGAAACCTCTCCGCGTCCTTACGTGAAGAGGCAGAGATGAAGATGCGAAACGACGACGATATGGCGATCACTTGCGCTACCGTTACGATGGAGCTTGGAATCGATATCGGCAGACTTGAGCGTGTTTTGCAGATAGAAGCTCCCAACACTGTATCTAACTTTTTACAGCGGCTTGGTCGCTCGGGCAGGCGAGGCGATCCGCCCGAGATGATGATGGTATTCCGCGAGGAGGATCCGCTTCCGAACACCCCTCTCCCCCAGCTTATTCCGTGGGAGCTTTTGCGAGGAATAGCAATAATTCAGCTATACATTGAGGAGAGATTTATAGAACCCCCGTCACAAAAGGCTCTGCCCTTTAGTCTCTTGTTCCATCAGACGCTTTCGATGCTTGCCTCCTGCGGCGAATTGACCGCGGCAAGGCTTGCGGAGCGTGTGCTCTCTCTCCCGCCATTCAAGCGGGTAAGCCGCGAGGACTACAAGACTTTGCTCATTTCAATGCTCAACAATGAGTTTCTTGAGATGACCGAGGAAAAGGGACTTATCGTGGGTCTTTCGGGCGAAAAGCTACTAAAGAGCTTTAAGTTCTATGCCGTTTTCAAGGACAGTGAGGATTTCACCGTGAGATGCGGATCTGACGAGATAGGCACTATCACCACTCCTCCGCCCGTTGGCGACAGGTTTGCCCTTGCGGGCCGTGTTTGGGAGGTTGAGGAGCTTGATATATCTCACAAGCTTGTTTACGTTAAAAAGGTAGAGGGCAAGATGGAGATTTCCTGGCCCGGTGACTTTGGAGAGATACACACCAAAATTCTTCGCAGGATGAAGAAAGTCCTTGAGGAGGATACCGTATACCCCTATCTCAAGGAAAACGCTCAGAAACGTCTGGAACAGGCGAGAAAGACCGCGAGAAATACCGGAATGCTATCTCACTCCCTCGTCAATCTCGGCGGATATACGTGGTGTCTATTCCCTTGGCTTGGAACACGTTCATTCAGGACTCTGCGCAAGTATATTCAAAAGAACGCAAAGGAAAACAACATAAGCGGAATTGAATTTGAGGGCTGCTATTATATCACCTTCAAGATGGAGAAAATAACAGATCTCAATTTTGTAACACACATGTTAAACCGCGTTGAAAGATACGGGATCAACTGCAATGCTTTGGTCGAATCGGGAGAGATACCCGTGTTTGAAAAGTACGACAATTATGTTCCCTACGAGCTTCTGCGTAAGGCTTACGCCACCGATAAGCTTCGCGCCGATGAGGCAGAGGAGCAGATCCGCAAGATATTTGAGGAATATAAATAAAGTAAGCGCCGACGG
>JAZSBL010000017.1:0-45861 GCA_045602385.1 Eubacteriales bacterium
CTTTTCCGGAAGATAATCTTTTGAGCATCGTTATGTTGATGAAATATGGTGATGACGGCTTCCTTTTTGGCAGTGACATGGAAACCAAATCGAATACAAATATGGGGTGGAAGGCAATTGCAAAAAACTATGAGCATTCTAGAACAAGACCATCAGTTTTCAAAGTTCCGCATCATGGAAGTGAAAATGGTCATTGTGACGATGTATGGAAAGAAATTTTGAAAGAGTTTCCAATTTCAATTCTCACGGTTTATAATAAAGGATATAAACTCCCCAAAGACGAAGATGTTGAAAGAATTAAAAATTTGTCGAGTAATTTATATGTTGTGGGAGAAAAAAGCAAAAAAGCTAAGGAAATAATCTCAAAGGCTCGTAAAGTTTTAAATGATGTAAATATTTCTGTTATTCCTACTGACATCGGAATTGTAAGGTATAGGAAAAATATGAAAACCAGAGAATATACCATAGAGCATTTCGGAACTGTAAGTGTATTTAACAATGAAAAGTTAAAAGTAGAATCGTTATGTTAGTAATTAATAATCATAATTTATAACTAAAACTGTAATTGTGATTTAATTACATTTTTTGCAATAAATAGTGCAAAAATCTCCCTAAGTGGTCAAACATGTGGTCAAAGGTGAAAAATGGGCTTGTTCAACCCTCAAAGCAGGGAAGAACAAGCCCATTATATTTGTTGCGAAAACGCGAGATTTCAAGAGATTTAGCGAGAAAATAAAAGAAAATCGGAGGTTCTATTGAACCTCCGATTTTGGTCTGAGTGACAAGACTTGAACTTGCGGCCTCTACCACCCCAAGGTAGCGCGCTACCAGCTGCGCCACACCCAGAAACCTCGCCGTTTCGCGGCGACCTGCATATTATAGCACAACTATATTGGTTTGTCAAGCCTTTTTTGAAAAATATTTTAAAGTTTTTTAATATTTTCCGATATTTTTTTCTTATGTTTGTTCACAGTTAAAATAAGAGTTTTGTTTTTTTGTTTATTGATAGTTTAATGCGTTTTTTAATCGACTCCGTGCATGTCCATCAGATCAATTAGATCACCGAGGCTCTTGTTATATTGGGCTTGTGTTATCGCTCTGTTTCCAAGGAATGTATTAAGCAAAGATTTTTGGTGGAGGAACAGGTTGACCTTTTGCCAGCGATCCTTCGTCATCAGGTTAGAATGTCCTGTGCGGATCTCACGAAGACGGGGAAGCTCAATGCCTGCAGTTGTGCGCTGATATACAAATCCGAGCTTCTCCTGTACTCGGCGGCTTTTCTCGTTGCCGTCATAGTATGCACACCATATGCGGTTCATGTTGAGATCCTCAAATGCATAACGGAGAATCTCATGCGATGCTTCGGGAATAAGCCCTTGTCCCCAGAACGGCTTGCCGATCCAATAGCCCAACTCGTATTCGTCTTCGTTCACAGCGAGATCTCGACGGTGGAGTCCAATGCTACCGATGGGCTTTCTGTCCGACTTAAGGCAAACAGCGTATGTTTCGGGAGCGGACAGAACGGTGCGAATTATTTCCAGACTATTTTCAATACTTGTAATCGGATGCCAGCCTGCGGGAGGGCCTATCTCGGGGTCACTTGCGTATTTATACAGATCTTCTGCGTCATCCTCGCACCACGGGCGGAGAATCAGGCGTTTAGTTTCGAATGTCATAACAGTAATTTAAATCAATATCCCAGATCTTCCTCTATAAGGACGACCTCGTACTCGGAGTAGAGGGGCTTGAACCAAAGAACGTTGAGGCTGCAGCAGATTCTGTCGGGGCTATTGCAATTATGGCAATGTCCGGAGATGGCACAGGGGGTCTTTCTGTTGAGTCGCTTTGCGTTCATAGGAGAAGCTATATTGCGGGCGCGCCAAAGGGCGGAATCATAGTCGGGCGCCATCTTGTTTTTTCCGACTACAAAATACACCTTTTTATGTCCGTATATAGTAGACGCTACGCGGTTACCGGTGCCGTCTATGTTTATTATCTCGCCCGTCTCTGCAATTCCGTTGACAGAGGAGAGATAGACATCCGCAACCGCGGCGTGCTGTCTTTGAATCTCCTTTTCTGCGGGATCTTTTGTTATATGGTGCCAATATACCTCGTTATGCTTTGCAAGCATATCGTAGAGCCCCATATCCTCAAGGGTTACCGAGCCGCCAAAGCCTACGGTCTTACCGTCTATCTCGGCGTCAAGATATTTAGCGGCATCTCGGGCAGTCTTAAATACAGATACCTTATAGCCGAGTTTTTCAAGATTTTTTGCAAGCTTTTGAAACATAGTTTTTCTCCTTTGGGGAACTTGATAGGAAAATTATATCACATTTTTGCGGCAATATCAAGGAGTGGGGGAGAAAAACAGCAATTTGCTTGACAAACTATATATAATATGTTAAAATGTCCTTAACAAAAGGCTAAAGGAAGGGAAATACAATGGCTGAATTTAAGAACGTAATAGGCATTGACGTTGGCGGAAGCACAACGAAGATAGTAGGCTTCAGAAAAGGTGATGGCGCAAGTGAGCTGATCACTCCTTTCCTTGTGCGCGCGACCGACCCGATAACCTCGATATACGGCGCGTTTGGCAGATTCACATCACAGAACGGCTTGTCGCTTGGTGATATCGACAAGGTAATGGTAACCGGTGTTGGCGCGACACATATGCAGCAGCCGATATACGATCTTAAGTGTCAGAGCGTACCTGAATTCTCGGCGGTTGGTCTTGGCGGACTTTACCTCTCGGGACTTGACGAGGCGATCATCGTCAGCATGGGCACGGGTACAGCTATCGTTCACGCGAAGCGCGAGGGTAAGAATACCAAGATTGATTATCTCGGTGGAACGGGCGTTGGCGGAGGAACACTGCTTGGGCTTGTGAGAAAAATGACGGGCGTTGAAACCATTGAGCATATAGAGGAGCTTTGCAAGGACGGCGACCTCAACAATATAGACCTGCGCGTTAAGGACATCTCCAAAAACGCTAAATACACCGGGGTAAACGAGGATCTTACCGCGGCAAACTTTGGCAAGGTCTCGGATATGGCGACTAACGCCGACCTTGCGCTTGGAGTTGCCAACATGGTGGCAGAAACGGTTGCGATGATGTCGGTATTTGCTGCAAGGGGCAGAGGTGTCAAGGACGTTGTCGTTATCGGCAACCTTACGAACATTGCGGCGGTAAGGGACGTGTTTGCAAATCTTGCATCCTTTGGTATCAACTTTGTAATTCCGGAAAACTCAAGCTTTGGCACGGTTATCGGCGCGGCACTCTACGAGGAGTTGGAGGCTTAAAATTGAATATGAAACGGGACTGATCAAAAAAACATTTGGTCAGTCCTGATTTTATTTTAAAAGTAATTTACTTAAATAAAGTGCTTTTCGTTGACAAAGAGAGAATAGAGTGATATAATAAAACGCATAAAGGCTTTATTTTCTGAAAGGAGCAAATTATCATGAAAAAGCTGTTGATCATATTGCTTGTTATTGCCCTGTGCCTGCCTTGCTTTGCGGGGTGTGACGCAACACATCCCGAGGAGCAGGAGAACGCGGGAAACGGGGGCGAGATAAACACCTCCGCGGCGGCCGATAATGGAGCTGAGGCGACTCCCGAAAACGGTGGCTCGACCGAGGCGAACACTGAAAACGGTGGCTCGACCGAGGCGAACACTGAAAACGGCGAGTCTACCGAGGCGAACACCGAAAACGGCGAGTCTACCGAGGCGAACACTGAAAACGGCAGCTCGACCGAGGCGAACACTGAAAACGGCGAGTCTACCGAGGCGAACACCGAGGGAAACTCTACCGAGGCTATTACAGAGAAAAATGAAGAGTCGGACGTTGAGGCTGACGGCGTTAGCCTGGACAAGGAGTCTATTTCGCTTACGAAGGGCGGAAGCGAGACCTTGACAGCAACTATCACTCCCGCCGACACGACCGACAAGAGTCTGACGTGGAGCAGCTCGGACATGGGCGTTGCGACCGTATCTGACGGCGTTGTAACCGCAATCGGCGCGGGAACGGCGACTATCACCGTTACCACCGCGAACGGCAAGAGCGCGACATGCGAGGTAACCGTAACCGTCGTTGCGTTAGGCGTGACGTTGGATAGATCGGCAATACAGATAAATGTTGGCGAAGCGAGCGCTCTCGTTGCAACGGTTTCCCCCGCTGACACTACCGACAAGGCTTTGACGTGGAGTAGCTCGGACACGAGCGTTGCAGCCGTATCGGACGGCGTTGTAACCGCAATCGGTGCGGGTACGGCGACTATCACCGTCACCACCGCAAACGGCAAGAGCGCGACCTGCTCTGTAACCGTGATTTCAAACGGAATAGGCTTCAAGACTCTCGAGATCAATGGAACTGAGGTATACGGCAAGGTATCAAACTCCACTACCACCTTCTCATTCTTAAATGAGGTCGAAAAGAATGGCAATGCAACGTATGAGGTTTACCGCGATCTGGAGTGTACCGACCTTATTCGAAGCAAGACTGCGTCGCTTCAGATAGGCGACAACACCTTCTACGTTCTTGAATACGTAGGCGGAGAGGTCAACGCGCTTTATACTGTGACCGTACGCCGCAGACCCATGTATACCGTGACCTTTAATACCGTGGGCGGCACGAACGTGGCCGCGCAGACGGTTGAGGAGGACAGCTTTGCTACCGTTCCCACCACCGAGAGAGTGGGATACACCTTTGCGGGCTGGGACCGCGATCTTACGCTGCCCATTACAGATAACACCGAGGTCAAGGCTCAGTGGACGGGACTTCCTTTCGTTGTTACTTATGATGCAAACACGGGAACGGTGGGGAACGCGACCGCCAACGTAGTAACGGGACTTGCGTATGATTTGGAGATCCCGACTAAGACCGGATATACCTTCGTGGGCTGGTACTATGGCACAAGAAAAATTGAAACTACCGGCACTTGGGATATAGCGGAAGACGTAACCCTTAAAGCCAAGTGGAGGGCGAACACTAATACCGCATATAAGGTCGAGCATTACATCGAGATGCTCGACGGAACATATGAGCTTAAGGACACCGATAATCTTACCGGCACAAGTAACACCAGGGTAACACCCAATACAAAGAGCTATACCGGCTTTACTGCGCCCGAAAAGCAGACGGTTACAATTCTTCCCGACGGAACGCTTTGCGTGCGTTATGAATACACAAGAAATAGCTATACTGTAACCTTTGTTACAAACGGCGGCAATACGATAGCAGATCAAACACTACAGTACGAGGCGGCCCTGCCGACGCCGCAGAGAAGTTGCCTTAGCTTTGGCGGCTGGTTTAGCGATGTTAATCTTTCCACCGCAGTTGTCACCGTTCCTGCAAAAAATATAACTTTGTATGCATATTGGACGGAAGAAAACAAGCCGAGCGATTTTACATATTCGGGAAGCAGCTCTATCACTATCACGAAATATAATTCGAGTGATGCGACGGCTAGAATTCCATCTTATATCGGTGGCAAGGCTGTAACAAGCATCGGCTCTGATGCGTTCAGAGGCTGTAGCGGACTTACAAGCATAACGATACCGGAAGGCGTCACAAGCATCGGCGATTGGGCGTTCAACGGCTGTAGCGGACTTACAATCGTAACCTTTGCCGAGAACAGCAAACTCAGAAGTATCGGATATTCTTCGTTCTACGGCTGTAGCGGACTTACAAGCGTAACGATACCAAGCAGTGTCACAAGCATCGGTAATTGGGCGTTCGGCGGCTGTACCGGACTTACAAGTATATCGATACCATTTGTCGGAGCAACGAAGGATGGAACAATTAATACCCGTTTTGAATATATATTTGGATTTTCGTTTCCCACATCACTTAAAACGGTAATTATTACGGGTGGTAGCAGCATCAGCGATTCTGCGTTCTACGGCTGTAGCGGACTTACAAGCATAACGATACCGGACAGCGTCACGAGCATCGGCGAAAAGGCGTTCTACAACTGTACCGGACTAACAAGCATAACGATACCGGACAGTGTCACCAGCATCGGCGAAAAGGCGTTCTACGGCTGTTATAAGCTCGTAGAGATAATCAACCATTCAACCCTCGCGCTCTCCTGCGGTTTGAAAGACAACGGTTACGTTGCATGTTACGCCAAGGAGATACATCAAGGCCCCAGCAAGATAGTAAATCAGAACGGATATTTGTTCTACACCTATAATGGCATCAATTATCTAA
This sequence comes from Eubacteriales bacterium, assembly GCA_045602385.1. Lineage (GTDB taxonomy): Bacteria > Bacillota > Clostridia > Oscillospirales > CAG-272 > SVTX01. The sequence goes on from JAZSBL010000017.1 coordinate 6,214, forward strand.
TGGGATACGTCGGAGGCGATACGGAGCTGACTCTGCCGCAGGATTATAACGGTGAGTTGTACGAAATGTGCAGGTATGCGTTCTCCGGCTGTAGCGGACTTACAAGCATAACGATACCTGATAGCGTCAAAAGCATCAGCGATTCCGCGTTCTCTGATTGTAGCGGACTTACAAGCATAAATTACAACGGTACTAAAGCGCAGTGGAGTGCAATAACTAAGAGAACCGAATGGAATTCCGACACCGGCAATTACACCATCTATTGCACTGACGGCACAATTTCAAAATAAACAAATTCTTCGGACGACAAGTCCAACAGGGGCAACCGATCTCGGTTGCCTTTTGTTTATGCGGGAATAGCAAGGAATAATGCCAAAAAATTGCTGTTAGGCAGGGAAATATCGGTTAAAGTATATTGACTTATGAATAAAACAGTGATATAATATACAAGTTAAAGTATATCACGCGAAAGGATATAACAAATTCTTATGAAATGGACATCACTTAATGATTTAAGAGAGAAGTATCTCTCCTTCTTTGAGTCGAAGGGACATCTTCGTCTTCCTTCGTATTCGCTCGTTCCTCACAACGACAAATCACTCTTACTTATAAACTCGGGCATGGCTCCTATGAAGAAATTCTTCACAGGAGAGGAGCAGCCCCCGCGCAATCGCGTTACTACTTGCCAGAAGTGCATCAGAACACCTGACCTTGAGCGCGTTGGTCATACGGCTCGTCACGGCACATTCTTTGAGATGCTTGGTAACTTCTCCTTTGGCGATTACTTCAAAGAGGAGGCTATTGCATGGTCTTGGGAGTTCCTTACCGAATGGCTTGAAATTCCCGCAGAGCTTCTTTGGCCCTCTATTTACGAGAACGACGAGGAGGCTTACGACATTTGGGTAAACAAAGTAGGCGTAGACCCCGCGCACGTTGTTCGTCTTGGTAAGGCTGACAACTTCTGGGAGCACGGTAGCGGCCCCTGCGGTCCTTGCTCCGAGATCTACTTTGACCGCGGAATCAAGTACGGCTGCGGCTCTGACGACTGCAAGCCCGGATGCGACTGCGACAGATTCATGGAGATCTGGAACAACGTATTCTCCCAGTTCAACAACGACGGACAGGGCAACTACACAGAGCTTGCACAGAAGAATATTGATACCGGTATGGGTCTTGAGCGTCTTGCTTGCGTTATGCAGGGCGTTGATAACATGTTTGAGGTCGATTCTATCCGCAAGGTTATTGACAAGACCTGCGAGATAAGCGGCAAAACATACGGCAACGACAAAAACGATGATATATCTATTCGCGTTATCACCGACCACTCCAGAAGCGCAATGTTTATGATCTCCGACGGCGTTATTCCCTCTAACGAGGGCAGAGGATACGTTCTCCGCCGTATTATCCGTCGCGCTTGCCGTCACGGTAAGCTTCTCAGCATAAATCACGCGTTCCTCGTTGACACGGTTACTGTTGCAATCAACGAGAGCTGCGGCGCATATCCCGAGCTTGAAGAAAAGCGCGACTACATTCTCAAGGTTATCTCCATGGAAGAGGAGAGATTCGACGCGACTGTTGACGCGGGTCTTGCTATTCTTTCCGACCTTATAAGAGCTGCGGTAGCAGAACATGCTGACGTTATTTCGGGCGACGAGGTATTCAAGCTTTACGATACCTTCGGTTTCCCGATCGATCTCACACGTGAGATCGCGGCAGAAAGCAATCTTACCATCGACGAAGGTAAGTTCCTTGAGCTTATGCATCAGCAGAAGGTTCGCGCAAGAGAGGCAAGAGCTAATATCGGCGGTTGGGACGAGTCATCAAAGTCACTTCTTTCGGGTCTTCCCAAAACCGAATTTACAGGATACACCGATTTCAAGAGCTCCGCTAAGGTAATTGCAATACTCAACGAAGAGGGAAGCGTTAACAGCGTTTCCGAGGGCGAATGCACTATCGTTCTTGATCGCACCCCCTTCTACGGAGAGGGCGGTGGACAGGTAGGTGACACCGGTACAATCTACTCCGACAATTTTATCGGCACAGTTTACGATACAAAGAAGACGGACGGCGTATACATTCACCTTTGCACAGTTGCAAACGGTATTCTTGCCGTTGGTGACGAGGTTACCGCAGATATCGACGACGTTAAGCGCATGGCAACCTGCCGCAATCACTCTGCGGCGCACTTGCTCCAGGCGGCACTCCGCAGCGTTCTCGGCAACCACGTTGAGCAGGCAGGCTCTTACGTAAACGACGACGTTTGCCGTTTCGATTTCACTCACTTTGCGGCACTCACACCCGAGGAGATATTCAAGGTTGAAACACTTGTAAATATGCATATTCTTGCAGCTAAAGAGATCGTTACTACCGAAACCGATATCGAAACAGCCAGAAAGAATGGCGCAATGGCTCTCTTCGGAGAGAAGTACGGCAAGGTCGTACGTATGGTCAAGATGGGTAACTTCTCGACAGAGCTTTGCGGCGGTACACATTGCAATAACACAGGCAAGATCGGTCTGTTCAAGATAATATCCGAGTCCAGCGTTGCGGCAGGTGTCCGCAGAATCGAGGCCGTTACGGGTATGGGCGTGCTTAACCTTATCACATCTAAGGACAGGCTCATTGCCGACACCGCGGCAGAGCTTAAGGTTCAAAACCCCGTTGACATTGCAAAGAAGGCGGCTCACCTTCAGGGCGAGATCGCAGGCATGAAGAGGGAAATTGAGTCCCTTAACTCCAAGCTTGCAGGCTCTAAGATGTCTGACGTTCTTGCAAACGCGGTTGAGGTTAAGTCCGTTAAGCTTGTAACATATGTTGCAGACGGAATGGAAATTGATGCGGCTAGAAGCCTTTCCGATAAGATCAAGGCGGAGAACGACGACACTGTTGCGGTAATTACCGTTAAGAGTGGCGACAAGCTCAATTTCATTGCGGTTGCGGGCAAGAGCGCAGTGGCAAACGGCGCACATGCAGGCAAGCTTGTAGGCGCGGTAGCGGCCGTTACAGGCGGTAAGGGCGGTGGTCGTCCCGATAACGCTATGGCGGGCGGACGCGATGCTTCCAAGGTTGCAGAGGCACTTGAAAGCGCAAAGGCTACTCTCGAAGGCATGATCAAATAAAAATTCATTCCCCCGCTCAAATGAGCGGGGGATTTTTTTATAAAATCACTTGACAACTCTGTTTTTTTGTGATAAAATAATTTATGTTGTATAACACTTGTTATATTTGGAGGAAAATATGCCGCCTAAGGTTAAGATCACAAAAGAAGATATAATTAAAACAACGCTTGAGCTCGTGCGTACAAGCGGGGAGAGCTCCATAAATGCAAGAGCAGTAGCGGGGGCACTAAATTGCTCTACGCAGCCGATTTTCTCCAATTTTGCATCTATGGAGGAGCTTAGAGGCGTTATCATAGCAGAAGCATACGAACTATATCTCCGCTTTACCCAAAATGAAGTTGACAGCGGGAAATATCCCGAATACAAGGCGTTTGGTATGGCATACATTAGATTTGCAATGGATGAAAAGGAGCTTTTCAAGCTTTTATTCATGCGCGACAGAACGGGAGAGGATCTCTCTCCTACAGCAGATTTTGAGCGTTCCGCAGAAATAATCAGCCAAACCAATGGCTTATCTATTGAGATAGCGCGCCTTATTCACCTCGAAACATGGGCGTGCGTCCACGGCATAGCTGTTATGGCGGCTACAAACTTCTTGCCGCTTGAATTAGACCTGATTAGTAATATGATAAGTGACGTTTATCTTGGTGTTCGTGCCAGATACACCACGGAGGGAAAATAATATGGATGCAATAAGAATTGAGGGACTATCCAAACAATACCGCGAGGTATTGGCGGTTGATAATCTTTCACTTACAATAAATGAAGGTGAGCTTTTCTCACTTCTCGGTCTTAACGGCGCAGGAAAAACAACTACCATAAAGATGCTGTCCTGTCTCGCAGAGCCAAGCGGCGGTAATGCATATTTGCTTGGTAAAAGCATTATTACAGACAGTTCCGAGGTGAAGTCATTTATCGCGGTTTCGCCACAGGAATCTGCAGTCGCACCGGGACTTTCAGTGCGCGAGAATCTTGAGCTTATATGTGGCGTACATGGTTTTACAAAAGCCAAAAGAAACCAGAAAATAGATGAGCTTACACGTCTTCTTTCTCTTAATGAGGTCATAAATAGAAAGGCCGGCAAGCTTTCGGGCGGCTGGCAAAGACGCTTGAGTATTGCTATGGCGCTCATAAGTGAGCCCAAAATACTATTCCTTGATGAGCCGACGCTTGGACTTGACGTTATTGCGCGAAGCGAGCTTTGGGAGATAATCCGCGCCTTGAAAGGCAATATCACCATTATCCTTACAACGCACTATATGGAGGAGGCCGAGGCACTCTCAGACCGTATTGCAATTATGAATGAGGGCAAGCTTCTTGTCTGCGATACACCCCACGCGATCAAAGACAAGACCGGCGAGAGCAGCATAGAAAATGCATTTATAAAGATAGTAAGGGGGGCTGAAAAATGAGAATGATCACCTTTGCTAAAAGAAACTTCAAGGAAATAGTGCGTGATCCCTTGAATCTCGCATTTTTGTTTGGATTTCCCATTGTCCTGCTGCTTCTGCTTAGCGCAATACAGGCAAATATTCCGATCAGCATGTTTGAGCTTGATCATCTTACACCCGGCATCATGGTATTCGGGCTTGCATTTATGTCGCTATTTTCCGCCACGCTTATTTCAAAGGACAGGCAGAGCAGCTTTATGCAACGTTTATATACGACTCCTATGACAGGCGCGGATTTTATCCTCGGTTATACGTTGCCGCTGATACCGATAGCTATTGCGGAGGGAATTGCTTGCTACATTTTCGCACTGATATTGGGGCTTCAATTTAGTGTTAATATCCTGATTTCAGTTGTGTCTGTCATCCCGATAGCGCTTTTATATATAGGTATCGGTCTGCTTTGCGGAAGTGTATTGAACGACAAGCAGGTTGGTGGAATTTGCGGAGCATTGCTTACAAATCTTTCCGCATGGCTTTCAGGGATCTGGTTTGATCTTGATCTGGTCGGAGGTGCTTTTAAGACAGTAGCGCATATGCTTCCTTTTGTGCATGCGGTTGAAATGGAGCGCGCGATCGTTGCGGGTAATTGGACTGACCTGTGGTCTCATCTTTTCTGGGTGCTTGGATATGCAATCGTACTAATTGTAGCCGCGATATTCCTGTTTCTAAAACAGATGAAAAAGCAATAAAAAATACGGCATTCCATTTTAGGAATGCCGTATTTTCGTTTTTATATCATCTGAAATCTGTTGTTGCACTGTTCTTCATCGCACTGATAACCGCTCTGGGCTTCTTAGCCTTGAATATTGCGGAGCCCGCGACAATTACGTTTGCACCTGCTGTTGTGAGCAAGGAAACATTTTTATCGTTGATTCCACCGTCAACCTCGATGTCAAGGTCAATGCCTCTCTCGGCGCAATATTTACGGAGCGTTGCAACCTTGTCTATGGTCTCGGGAATAAGCGACTGACCGCCAAAACCCGGCTCTACGGTCATTATAAGCGCCATATCGATATGCTCGACAAGCGGGAAGAGATGCTCTACGGGAGTGTTGGGAGAAATTGCGATTCCTGCCTTCATCTCGTACGAGTGGATCAGATGTACAACTGACATGGGATTCTCGCAGGCCTCGTAATGCACGGTGATTATATCCGCGCCCGCCTTTACAAATCTGTCTATGTATCTTTCGGGACGCTTGATCATAAGATGCACGTCAAAGATCATATTGGTGCATTTTCTGATCGATGAAATAAGATCGGGACCAAAGGACAGGTTGGGGACAAACGCGCCGTCCATAATATCAAGATGGAGGTACTGTGCGCCTGCGGTTTCTACCTTTTTGATCTCACTGCCAAGTGTTGCGTAATCTGCGGCAAGCAGAGAAGGAGCTACGTATATCATAAAATACCTTTCCTTTCAATGTAAAACTTATGTAGAATTTTGTTGTATTATGTCATACAATATGTGTATAAGGCAACGCTTCGGATCAGCCTTTTTTATTTGTTTTAAGTCAAGGACGTATCCGCACTTTTCAGGTCATACTCCGAGCGATCATATACGCTGCTGCGCAAATGTGCAGCAGCATTTTATTTTTTTTGCAAGATGCAGACCGCGTGCGCGGCTATGCCAAGCTCCGCACCGGTAAAGCCAAGCCTTTCCTCTGTGGTAGCCTTGATGCTTACGTTATCTACGGCGGTATCAAAAACGCGAGCAACGTTCTCCCTCATCGGGAGAATATGTGGTGCTAATTTAGGTTTCTGGGCGATAACAGTTGCATCAATATTTCCGATGATGTAGCCCTTGTCCTTCATTATTTCTGCGACACGGTGGCACAAAAGCATGCTATCCGCATCCTTATAAGCTTGATCGGTGTCCGGGAAGAGATGGCCTATATCTCCCATTGCCATAGCACCTATTACTGCATCCATTATAGCGTGCAATAATACGTCCGCGTCTGAATGTCCGAGCAATCCGAGAGTGTGGGGAATATCCACGCCGCCGATTATGCATTTTCTGCCCTCAACAAGCTTATGGACGTCATATCCGTGGCCTATTCTCATTCTCCTGTCACCTCGCCGTTCTTGCTTTCTGCGCGCGAGCGGAGTATAGCCTCGGCAAACATGACGTCAAAGGGCTCGGTTATCTTAATATTCTCTCTGCTGCCCTCAACAAGCTTGACGGGAATCCGTATATGCTCAAAGAGAGAAGCATCGTCCGTGCCCTCATATTTTTCATCACGCGCAATATATGCCGCCGCTCTGAACGCGTTTGTCTTAAAGACCTGAGGCGTCTGAGCCTGCCATGTATTCTTACGCTCTGTCGTGCTGTCTATAAAAGCGTTTTTGTCGCCCAGCTTTATTGTATCGATAGCTTTTATGGCGAGGATCGCCGCTTCGTGAAGATATGCGCCGTGGCAGACCTTATATATCATCTCGTCGGTGATAAGGCATCTTGCCGCATCGTGTATTGCCACGAATTTTGATTTGGGATTGACAGCGTCGCTTCCAAATCTTGCGGACTCTTGCCTTGTTTCGCCGCCCTCAACGACTTTCATGGGTTTTTCTATGCCGTATTTTTCGCTAAATGATTCATAAAGCGGTATTTCGTCCTTTTTCGCAACGATTATTATCTCATCAATGCAATCAGACTTATCGAACACGCTTACAGTCCTCGCAACTACCGGCATACCGTCAAGGGATAAAAACTGCTTGCTTCCGCCATTCATTCTTGTGGACGAGCCTGCCGCCAGAATGATTGCGGATGTAAAATATTTCTTTTCCTTTTTCCCTGAGATCGCGCGGAACACCTCTGCGATCTTATGCGGAGTATCGGTTCTTTCTGACATTTTACACCTCTTATGCTTGAGTATTAGTTCTGCTTTTCAATTTCAGCGATCATTTCTACACGCTGCGCATGTCTGCCACCCTCAAATTCGGTCTCTACAAAGAGATCTACCATATCAAGCGCAAGACCTACGCCCACAACTCTTCCACCAAGGCAGAGAACGTTTGCATCATTGTGCATTCTCGTCATCCTGGCAGAGAATGTATCGGAGCAGCATGCGGCGCGGATGCCTTTATGCTTGTTAGCCGCCATCGACATTCCTATACCCGTACCGCATACGAGTATTCCTCGCTCAAACTCACCGCACTGTATCTTTTTGCAAAGTGCGCTTGCATAGTCGGGATAGTTGCAGGAATCTGACGTATACGTTCCCACGTCACAGGTTTCTATGTTCTTCGCGTTCAGGTGCTTGATTATCTCATTCTTAAGCTCAAGACCACCGTGATCGCATCCGATTACTATCTTGTTCATTTGCACTACCTCTTTATTGGTTATTTTCTTTGATAAGACGTTCCTGTCTTTCGCGCTCTGCCTGGGAAGGACGTAGATATATCGGCACAAGAGCCGCATCGTCTACGCATTCTCCCAAACAGTATTTCTTAAGCGCTATCTGAGCCACGCTATATGCGCTTTGATATCTCTGTCTTTCGGGAACATAGGAGAGCTTTGTCTTTATAAACGCTTTTTCGGTAATGCCATATCCGTCTCCCGACAGATATACATTCTCACTCCATTGACTAAGCTCCTCGTCAAGCTCCGCTATCGCAAGGGCTCTGTCATCGCAAAGTCTTGTTAACATGCCATTTTCACATTTGAAAAGCGCATTGTAGACCTGAGAGCGTCTTGCGTTCATGACCGGACATATAAGTCCGTCATTGCCTATTAGATTATAAGCCAATGCCTCGAGCGTTGAAACCGAGACGCAGGGCTTATCCTTTCCGTATGCGATACCTTTTACTGTTGCTACGCCTATACGGACTCCTGTAAATGAACCGGGACCCGTACTACACGCAAAAACATCTATATCATTTACCGACATTTCCGCCATTCTCAAGGCCTGCTCAACAGCGGGAAGAAGTGTCTGTGAATGGGTGTTTCCCGTATTTACGGTCACCTCACAGACAAGTCTTTCGTCCTCGCACACGCACACGCTTGAAACCTCCGCGGTACTGTCAAGTGCAAGTATCTTTATCTTTTTTTCTTTCATATCACTAAATTAACCGTTATCCTTCTTTTGGTATTGAGATCTGCTTTCTCGATCCTTACCTCAATTCTATCGTCGGGGAGAGCATAGGGAATAAGCTCACACCACTCGGCAATACAAACATTATCCTCTCTCAGATAATCATCGTATCCTATCGAGTAGAGATCGTCCTCATCGGTTACTCTGTACATGTCAAAGTGACACACCTTTTTTATACTGTCGGCGATCGCTCTATACTCATTTACAAGCGCGAACGTAGGAGATTTTACGGTTGAATTTGGGCAGAGTGTACTGCAAAAGCCTCTGACAAATGCGGTCTTGCCGACACCGAGGTCACCGTACATTGCAACGAATCGCGGTAGAGTATCATCATCGCATATAAACTCCGCAAGCATTCTGCCAATCTTCTCGGTATATTCAACCGAATCCGAGTAAATTTCAAACGGGAAGTCCATACCGTTATCCCTCAAGCGATTTTGCCATTGCATCAACAGCTGCCACGAATCTTTCATGATTTCTGATAGGCGACCATATACGGCTTGCGAAATTACCTCTTAAAAGCTTTGCGCACAGTGAAGGGGTTTCTGCCGACTTCTCGTAGCCAAGGGCATTGACAAGCACGGATTTGTACTTATTACTACCGGAAAGAGCATCAAAGGCAACAGCATATTCCGCCATTCTTTCGGTGCAGAGGAGAGCAGCCTCGCGGTCTCCCTTTGCAAGATAGAGCATGGCAAGCTGACGGTAGGAATTTGCCAGTCTGTCGTTAAAGTAGAGAAAATCCCCATCAAAAACCACTTCAAGAATAGCAATTCCGCGCTGCATGATCTCTATCTTCTGCTCGATTGAATAGTTATCTCCTGAAATATCGGGAACACAGGCTATATTGTACATATGCCACCACATATTGTCCGCAAAGGACATTATGTTCTTCTGAGCCTGATTGAACGCCACTTCACCCGTAAGAACGGTGGCGGTTACAAGCTCCTTACTGTAGCTCATGCTATGCAGCTTATCCGCAATGTCAAGTGCCATCTCGGTATTGTCAAGCTGGTGCGAATAAATATCGCACATAGTCTTCTTGGTCTCATCTCTCAAGGTATCATCAGTACAGTATTCAAGAATATGATTGCAAAGGGAGATAGCCTCCATAAGATCATTCTTTCTTATATTGCCCGATGCGGATATTGCGGAGAGGATCTTTGCAAGCTCAAGCTGTATCTCAAACGATGAAGGAATCTCCGCATAAGCCTCACGGAGAAGCGCAAGGCAATCCTCAAGCCTTTCGTTTTCGTAAAGCGCCTCCGCGTCGTGCATGTATGCCTTTATCTTGGATTCTTTCTGTATACTGTCGTAGCACAGAAGCTCGTCCATTCCAACTCCGAAGAAATCGGCAATTTGGGGAAGCGTCTCTATATCGGGATAGCATATCTCGGACTCCCAGCGGGATACTGCCTGGGGGGTAACACCGAGGTATGCTGCGAGCTTATCCTGTGTCACGTCATTGTTCTTTCTTAAAAGACGGATTTTTTTGCCTATTTTAATATCTGTCATGAGCAAATTCCTTTCAGGTTTTAGTCCTATCTTACTTCATCTTAAATTATATATCATTTAATATCGAATGTCAATATTCAATTTACAAAATGTAACAGCCTGTTGAAAAAATTTTTCGTTTTAGGTCTTTACTTTAGCGATATAAAGTGGTAAAATATATATAGTCAAATTTCGCGGTTTATTTCTTATCAAAAATTACATGAAAGTTGCCGCCTTGCGGCAGAGGTAGAAAATGAAAAACGACCACAACGAAAACCTTGAATTTATGTATAAGGGAATCATTTCTCTTGAAACTATGGAAGATTGCAAGAGCTTCTTTGAGGATATTTGTACAAAATCGGAGCTTTTTGAAATGTCACGCAGACTCAAGGCCGCAAAAATGCTCTCGGACGGTATAGTATACTCCGAGATCGCCGCCAAGACCGGCCTAAGCACCGCAACGATAAGCCGAGTAAACCATTGTCTTAAATACGGCAGCAGCGGATACCTCAACGTGCTAAAAAAGCTTGAGATAGAGGACAAACAAAGATAAATGAGTATGAGTTCAAATTACGATGCAATAGCGTCTATTTACGACAGCATTAACGCGGATATAGATTATTCCTCATGGGCTGATTTTATCGAGGAGTGCTTTGAACGCTTTATGTCCGAAAAGCCTTCACTTGTGCTTGACCTTGCATGCGGAACGGGCAGAATGACATTTGAGCTTCAACGCCGCGGGTATGATATGATCGGCGCTGATGCAAGTGAGAGCATGCTCGGTGAAGCATATGAGAGAGCCTACGACAAGGGTATAAGCAATATACTGTTCATCAAGCAGGATATGCGCGACTTTGAGCTTTACGGCACTGTCGGCGCGATATGCTGCTGTCTTGACAGTATAAACTATTTGACGGATGACGGAGACCTTGAAAAATGCTTTGCGTCGGCGCACAATTATCTTGATCCCGACGGGCTGTTTATCTTTGACGTAAACACACCTTATAAGTTTGAGAATGTATACGGTAATAATCACTATATATTCGAGGACGTTGACTCCACGGGCACTCCCGCATATTGCGGTTGGCAGAATGAGTACGACAGAGAAAACGGTCTTTGCAGCTTCTATCTCTCGGTATTCTCAAAAACCGAGAACGGTCTTTATGAGCGTAATGACGAGGAGCAGCTTGAAAGATGCTACACCAAGGAACAGATAACCGACTCGCTTATCAAAAACGGCTTTGAGGTTATAGGTTTTTATTCCGATTTTGATTTTTTGGAGCCTGACGATAGCTGCGAACGATGGTACATCGTCGCAAAAGCAAAAAAATAACTATTACAACGGAGAGCAACATGCCACAGTCAAAGATTTTGCGCGCCATGACCAGCGACGGCAGCGCAAGAATTCACGTAATCAATTCAACTGATATTGTAAATAAAGCAATAGAATACCACAACACCTCTGCCACCGCCACAGCCACGCTTGGCAGACTTCTGACGGTCACGTCCATGATGGGCTGCATACTTGGCGACAAGGACGACTCTATCACCGTATCTCTTAACGGTGACGGCCCCGCCGGACGAGTGCTTGCTATAAGCGATTATATCGGCAATGTTCGAGGATACATTCAAAATCCCTCTGTTGAGATCCCCCTCAAATCCAACGGTAAGCTTGACGTAAGCGGCGCAGTTGGCAGAGGATTCTTGAATATTATCAAGGATATGGGTGACGGCGATCCTTATAACGGCTCTATTGATCTTGTATCGGGAGAAATAGCAGAGGATATCACCGCTTATTATGCACAGAGTGAGCAGGTTCCCACGGTTTGCGCGCTTGGCGTGCTTGTAGACACTGACCTTTCCTGCAAGGCTGCGGGCGGTATTATTATTCAGCTTCTTCCTTTCGCTGACGACGATACGATCTCTGCGATAGAAAGAAACGTTCCGCTTCTCTCTAACGTGTCAAGGCTCTTTGAAAAGGGTATGACAAACGAGGAGATAATGGCTCTTGCAATGCAGGGGATCGAGTATGATCTGTTTGACGAGATCGACGTTGATTACCTCTGCACATGCTCCAGAGAAAGAATGGAGAGGGCGATGAAATCTCTGTCTCCCGAAGATCTCAGAAAGCTGTTTGATGAGCAAATAGCCGAGGGCAAGCCTGAGGAGCTTGAAATCCAGTGTCGTTTCTGCAACTCAAAATATGCATTTAAGCCCGAAGACGTATTATAAAATGAGAATCCCTCAAGGTGAGAGCCTTGAGGGACTTTTTTATTCAAATACCGTTTCAATTATCTTTGAGGATTCCTTTGGAGAGTATCTCCATTGATCTATATGCTTGGTCGTCGTATTATCAATGAAGTATTTTAGGCTCGGCGCGCTCATATCCCCCCTATACAAGTCGATCAGGACCAGCTTTATCTTCATGCGCTCCGGGATTATGCTTTTAATGTAGACTGCCGCAACGTTTCCTATAACGTCGCTTGTTTTAAGAAGGGGCATATCCTCGCGCAACTCCGCAAGACCTGCAAGATTTGGTGTCAGCTCCACAAACACACCGTAGCTCTCAACGCTTCGGATAACTCCGGCGACCGTCTGTCCGGGTGTGAAAAGGCGCGCGTTCTCCTCCCACGTACCAAGCAGCTCACGCATGGACACGAATATCCTATCCTTATCGTAATCAATTAGCTTGACTACGGTATCTATCACCATTCCGTTATAAAGTCTGTCCTTCGGATGCGAGAAGCGAGAGACCGAAATGCAATCTACCGATAAAAGGGAAATGATTCCGCAACCAATATCAACAAATGCCCCAAATGTCTCAAGATGTGTAACTCTCGACGTAATTATGTCACCGGGAATAAGATCTGATATGTAATTTCTCTTACATTCAAGCTGTGCCTGCCGTCTGGAAAGATACGCCACCGTGCGCCCGTTTCTTTCCTCAAGTGACATTACCTTGAAGCATACCGGCTTCCCAACACGTGTGATCACCGCGATGTCCTTTATCTCGTCACCCTCGCGGCACAGGCAGACCTCTCTGCGCGGAATTATACCCGTGATACCTCCAAGGTCTATATGCAGATCCATATTTCCATCACATAAAAGGGCAGTGGCCTCCATTATTATGCCTTGAGACATGGCCCTTTCAAGCCCGGCCTTTCCCATTGACATCAGCTCTCGGTTTTGCTGGGTGCTGTATATGAGTCCCTCGGGTTTATATGTATTTATCATAGTAAGTTCTACCTCCGTTGTTTTCAAGCTCTTACGCTTGAAGTTTATGAGCTTATATTACCATTTATTACCCCTTATGGCTCTGAGGGGGTAAAAAACAAAAATTTTTTGAAAAATAATTCTAAAGCAAACAATATGAAAAAACGAGAAAAAAGGAGAAAACAAGAGATATGTATGTGGTAAATTTGAAAAACGAAAAATTTTTCAAAAAAACTATTGACAAAGTTTTTCCCTTATGCTATAATATTCGAGGTTTAAAAAAGAACTTATTTTTGGAGGATGACAAAATGTCTACATTTATGCAGAAAAAAGAAGCAGTTGTCCGCAAATGGTACGTAATCGACGCAGCTGGTAAGCCCCTTGGTAGAACAGCAGTTGTCGCTGCAGACCTTCTTCGCGGCAAGAATGCTCCTGAATTCACACCCCACGTTGACTGCGGAAACTTCGTTATCATTGTAAATGCAGGTAAGGCTGTTCTTACAGGTAAGAAGCTTGAGCAGAAGTACTATCAGAGACACTCCGGCTACATCGGTGGTCTTAAGAGCGTACAGTACAAGAAGATCATGGCTGAGAAGCCTGAGTTTGCTATGGAAACAGCAGTAAAGGGAATGCTTCCTAAGAATTCTCTCGGTAGAACAGCAGCTACCAGACTCAAGGTTTATGCAGGTGAGGCTCACAATCATGCAGCTCAGAAGCCTGAGACCTACGAGTTTTAATTTGAAGAAAGGAAGGAAGTAAAACATGTACACAAGTGCAAAGCCCTACTTCTACGGCACAGGTAGAAGAAAGAAATCCGTTGCTCGCGTAAGAGTTTACCCCGGTAACGGCAATATCACAATCAACGGCAAGGACATCGATGAGTATTTCGGTCTCGAGACTCTTAAGCTCATCATCAACCAGCCTTTCACAGCTACAGGCACAATGGGTAAGTTTGACATCGTTGCTAACGTAAACGGCGGCGGTATCTCCGGCCAGGCAGGTGCTATCCGTCACGGTCTCGCAAGAGCTCTCGTTAGCGCAGACGAGAACTACCGTCCTGCTCTCAAGGCTGCGGGATTCCTCACAAGAGACCCTCGTATGAAGGAAAGAAAGAAGTACGGACTCAAGGCAGCACGTCGTGCTCCTCAGTTCTCGAAGAGATAATTACCCATTTGGGATTATTTCGATATACAAAAAGCTCTGCTTAGGCAGGGCTTTTTGTTTTTGCACGTATTATATTATCTATCGTAGGGGTCGACGTCCTCGGCGACCCGAATGAACGTAAGCCAAACGGGACGCCCGGGAGGTCGTCCCCTACAAAAAAGCGGCAGGGTTCAATTTGTAAAAACTCTGTCGTCCTATTTACTTTTGGGGATTTATATGGTATAATTATCTTGTAGAGATTCTACGCAATCAGCTTGAATTAATCGGGTAGAAACAAGAAAAATGCTTTCATCTGCAAAAAGAATTAACAATTGGTCATAGGAAGAATCCACTAATTTTGTCAATATAATATTATAAACCACAAAACAGAAGGAGGTTTTATTAAATGTATAATTGCATGAAAAGGATGGCGTCCATTTTATTGATCGCACTGATAGTAATGGCAGTATTTACCGGTTGCAGTGCATCTAAAAGCGAGCTTGATTATGATTCAACAGCACCCGGTCATGGCGCAGTCGCGCCTGAATCAAACGAATCATCTGCAGGTTCTGTTAATTTAGGATCCGGAACATCAACAACCTTACCGGAGCTGGATAGTGAAAACTATGAAGCAAAAATTATTAAAAAATATCAGATTACAGCTGAAACCAAAGCTTTTGATGATGTATTAAAAAAGTTAGATGCCCTTATTTCTGAAAACGGTGGATATATTGAGAGTTCAAACATTACAGGCGGTAATTTAAATTCGGACAAATACTCATCAAGACATGCAACTTACACTTTAAGAATTCCGGCTGAAAACGTTGAAATTTTTATTGATAGTACAGAGAACCTTATGCATTTTACATCGTCCGGAAGCACTGCTGAAAATGTAACATCTAAATATTATGACTTACAAAGTAGAATGGAAGTCCTTGAAGCAGAAAGAATTGCTTTGAACAAAATGCTTGAACAGGCAAACAGTGTTGACACGATGCTTAAAATTCGAGATCAGCTTAACAATGTTATTGCCGACATCGAATCAATCAAGGCACAGCTGAAGATTTATGATAGCATGGTATCGTATTCTACTGTATCTCTTAGAGTACAAGAAGTAATTGATTATACCGAAGTGCCAAACGAAGAAGCAACTTGGGGAGAAAAACTTGTAGATGCTTTCAAGAAATCATGGTCTGATTTTGCAGAAGGATTTCAAGACTTTACAGTTTTTGCTGTTTACGCCATTCCTGCTATTTTAACACTTGCTGTTATTGGTGGAATATTAGTTGTTTTAATAATTCTTATTATAAAGAGACGCAACAAAAAGAAGAAAAACAATTCTGATTGATCGAACTGAATAGACGTTGAATGTTGGTGTGATTTTGGTGCAAATTTGGTGCAACACTTTATGCGACGATACTCACGATATTCACGATATTAAACGGCGTTGTTAAAACTCCAAGAGATAATCTATTTTATCTCATATACAAAAAGCTCTGCTACGGCAGGGCTTTTTGTTTTATCGTCCTATTTACTTTTTGGAAAAAATATGGTATAATACAGTCAGAGTATTACACCTATATACAGGAGGGGTCATATATGAGAAAATGCTTAAGATGCGACGCGATGATGGTTGAAGATCTTAGCGTTATGGTAACAAACGGCGGCTATGGTATAGACGTTCGAGAAAAGGGAATATTCAAGACCTCTTTAGGTAAGATCAAGTGTGCTGTATGCCCGAATTGCGGATACACAGAAACATATATTGAAAATCCTGAAAAAATCAAAGAACTCGGTATCATTAATACATAGGACTTATCATAACATTTCATGCGATGATCAAATACAACAAGGGAAGCTTTTGATTTCTCAGGAGTTCGGGAGGGTAAATATGAAAAAGGCATTAGCGTTAATATTGGCGCTTTTTTGTGTTTGTTCGTTTGTTGCTTGTGCATCAAATAACGACATTATAGATCAACCATATTTTTACGGCAGGGTGATAGAAAAATACGGTACGAGCTGTATTGTCGAGGTCACAGATACGGGAAATCAATATTTTACGGTCGGAGATCTGATTTCCGTAAATACAAATATTGACGCATGTCCCGAATATGCGATCGGAGATAATTTGAGAATAGTTTTTGACGGCGCGGTAGCGGAAAGCTATCCTATGCAGATAAACAAGGTATTTTCTATTACTAAGGAAAAATAATACGGACGAACAAAATACAATCAGATATTGACAGACCATGAAATTATATTTAAGACTTTTAATTGCTTTGTCTCTTATACTGATCTCTTGTGCCGTTACGGCATGCGACAAAAGCAATGAGCACTGCGAGCACGAATACGTTGAATATGCTGTTGATTGCAAATGCGCCGAAAAGGGCACTAGGCATCTCAGCTGCACAAAATGCGGGGACATAATGTCAGAGGAGATAGATCCTACAGGACATGAGATCGAAATAATTGCAGCTCTGCCTGCGACCTGCACCGAAAACGGCACAACCGAAGGGCGAAAATGCACGAGATGCGGAGAGTACATAATCTCTCCTTCGGTAATTACGGCAGGTCACAAAATTCAAATTCAAGCTGCCGTCCCCGCAACATGTACTGAGGACGGTATGACTGAGGGACAATACTGCACTGTGTGTCACAAGGTTATCGTAATTCAAGAGATAATTCCGGCATCACATAATTTTGAAATAATCACCGCGATTGAACCGACATGCAACGAGAACGGTCGTTCAGAGGGCAAAAGGTGCTTAGACTGCGGTGTTATTTTTTCGCAATCTCAAGTAATTCCCGCGGGGCACGTATACGAGCATCTGCAAGCTCTTCCCGCGACATGTACCGAGCCCGGCTATACCGAGGGATACAGATGCACGCGTTGCGGTTATATTCATTCCGGACTTGAGGTCATACCCGCAGGGCATATAACCGGGGTTACCCCCGGAAAAGAAGGATATTCCGCGACCTGTACAACGGATGGCCTCTCCGCGGAAATAACATGCACCGTATGTAATAAAGTAATTACTGCGCAAGATACAATTCCCGCGCACGGACACTCATTTGAAGTAGTCAGCGGATATCCCGCCAGCTGCACCTCGGTTGGATTAGTAAATAGTGAAGCCTGCAAATACTGTGATCTTGTACTGGCAGAGCAATACAAAGTACCTTCAAGAGGACATGAATTTGATGAAAATGACATGTGTGTCGGTTGCGGCATATATGTAACAGATGAATTGGTGTACGCTCCGGTATCATCCTCTGATCTCTTACGCGGCACGGTACAGTATGTCGTCACCGGACTTAAAGATGGTACAAATATTGATACCGTAGTAATTCCCGACACGTTTGAGGGCTTGCCGGTTGTTGGCATTGCATCGAACGCTTTTGAGGGAAATACCTTTATTAAAAGGGTTATTATTCCAAAATCTATGGCATTCATCGGGGAAAACGCCTTCAACGGATGCACGAACCTATGCGTGGTAGAGTGCTTTGACTTTTCGCAATCGGATGCTTGGGGCGCGTCATGGTACGGTGATGCGGAGTTCATTATAGCCGCGGTATACAATTACGGCAAAACGCCGTATGAAACGTATATTGATGCTATCAATTGCACCGCTGCGTTGACAGACTACACACGATCATCTGCAAGACTTGTCAGCCTGAACGGATCTTCAATATCGGATATGTCAGTTTTCACGTCAGAACAAAGAGATGGCAACAACTACCTGAAATGGAGTGCTTCTGATCCTTCGAAAGTGCCGGACACTATCTTAGGATACGTTGACGGCTACATGTACATAAAAACAAAAACCAAGGACACATATAGAGTATCCGCATCATACGAATACTGGTTGCATAATGCAAAAGTCGGTACAATATCCGCGGATTTTGCGCCTGCGGATTTTAAGGATGTTGAATTTCACAGGGATCTTGACGGAAAGACCTATATCGGGTTATCGGCCTGTCCTTATTCGGTTATGGACATGATGAGGACGGAGCTTTCGAACAATCAGGTGTTGAATGACTCTGATAATATCAAATCCTCATACACCTGTGTTATAGATTCGAACGGAATTATAGAGCGCGATGAATACAAGGTTGAACTTAACGAGTCATACATATTCGAGGGATCTTCGAGTCTTTGCGGAATAGGTACGACATCGATCGACACAAGCAGTGACTCTGTTATTGCTAAATACGATGCGGTTCACGATACGTCCTGTCTGTTAGTTCACACCGTTGTCAATATTGATCGGGTAGAGCCCACTTGCTTTACTCCCGGTCACAGCACATATGCATACTGCTCGGTTTGCCGTGATACAATATGTGAGGTGACTACATTAGACCCGACACACAAGTACGAAGACGGAAAATGTACCATATGTGGTTGCACAAATGATATATCTAACTGAATAAAAAGGGGCAGAACGCCCCTCTAAAAAGCACCAAGGCAGTCTTGTTTAGACTGCCTTAGCTTTTTTTATTATTTAATTTCGATTACGCTTTCGTCCCACTTTGCGGGTGCCTCATATCCCATGAGATTTACCATAGTTGCGGCAACGTTTGAAAGACCGAACTGTCCGTTATCTGCCTTTACAGTGTACGAATTCTTTGCATCTGTGTTATCATAGATAATGCAGGGAACCTTATTGAGCGTATGGCTTGTCTTTGCCTTAAGCTTACCGTCCTTGCCGACCTTGGGCTGACCTGTCTTCTTATCCATCTCGCACATTTCGTCTGCATTACCGTGATCCGCTGTAATAAGCGCAACACCGCCGAGCTTATCGATAACGGGAAGTATTCTTCCAAGCTGGAGGTCGAGCGCTTCCATAGAGCAACGAGTTGCAGCAAGAGAGCCTGTATGTCCTACCATGTCTCCGTTGGGGAAGTTTACGCGGTAATAATCATATGCGCCCGACTCAAGTGCCTCGATAAGCTTATCGGTGATCTCAGCGCACTTCATCCAGGGTCTCTGCTCAAAAGGAACAACGTCAGAGGGAACCTCTACGTAGGTTTCAAGCTCCTCTGAGAACTTACCTGACTTGTTTCCGTTCCAGAAGTAGGTTACGTGTCCATACTTCTGCGTTTCGGAAATGGCGTACTGCTTAACTCCGCTGTTTGCGAGGTATTCGCCCATAGTTTCCGTGATCTCGGGGGGATTTACCAGGAACTTGGAGGGAATATGGAGGTCTCCGTCATATTCAAGCATTCCCGCGTATACTACCTTGGGAACGCGTTCGCGGTCGAACTTATCGAATGCGCCCTCGGGAGCGTCGAACGTCTTTGAGATCTCAATTGAACGGTCACCGCGGAAGTTGAAGAATATCATGCTATCGCCGTC
Organism: Eubacteriales bacterium; assembly: GCA_045602385.1. Classification (GTDB taxonomy): domain Bacteria; phylum Bacillota; class Clostridia; order Oscillospirales; family CAG-272; genus SVTX01. The sequence goes on from JAZSBL010000017.1 coordinate 26,074, forward strand.
CTCGACCGTGCCTACGGGCTTGCCGTTCTCAGCGATAACGAAGGGGGGAAGATCCTGGTCTATGACCTTAAGCTCTGCTCTGTATGTTTCAACTGCCTCGCGAGCCGACGCGAACTGTCTGCCCTCGCCGAGGACGTGTGTCTTCCAGCCAAGCACAACCATAGACCAATCTGCCTCGTAGCGGTCCATTGTGATCTTCATTCTTCCGCCGCCGCTTGCGATCTTGATATTGCAATCAGCATCGGAGAGGGAAGCGATATACTCCTCAAAGGGATCGATATATTCAAGCGCGCTTGTTTCACCAACGTCTCGACCGTCTATAAGAATATGAACGCGGATGGTTGTAACGCCCTCAGCCTTAGCCTCTGCGAGCATGGCCTTGAGGTGGTCTATATGAGAATGCACATTACCGTCGGAGAAGAGTCCGAGGAAGTGAAGTGTGGAGTTATTCGCCTTTACGTTAGCGATAATCTCCTGCCATGTATTGGACGCGAACATTTTGCCGCTCTCGATAGACTGCGTAACAAGCTTTGCGCCCTGTGCGAATACCTGACCCGCGCCAAGCGCGTTGTGTCCGACCTCGCTGTTGCCCATATCGTCATCAGAGGGAAGACCTACTGCTGTTCCGTGAGCCTTGAGTGCTACCATGGGGTAATTAGCCATAAGCGCGTCAAGATTGGGGGTATATGCGGTTGCGACCGCGTTTGAAACGGTGTTGGGGGCAAGTCCTACTCCATCCATAACGATTGTAAGGACCGGACCGCGAACGCCATTAAAATTTTCATGCTTTTTAAGTGTAAGAGACATTTTGGTTCCTCCGTATATTTTTTCCACCCCATAGTATAACCTATTTTACTTCTTTTTTCAAGAGGTATATAAAAAAATTTGTAAAAATGGCTCACAAATCCTAAAAAAAACAAAAGCAATTGGATTTTGTCAAATAAAATTCACAAAACATACTTGTATAATTCTCTTTTGTATAGTATTATATAAAGAGTGATAGTAAAAGGGGGAGTGGGTATGTTCGGTTATATTCGCACAGATACGCCTGAGTTGCGTGTCAGAGAAAATGAATATTATCGTGCGGTATATTGCGGACTATGCCGCTCACAGGGAAAATGCACGGGGCAATGCTCAAGATTTACCCTTAACTATGATTTTGTATTTCTTGCGTTATTAAGACTTGCAATTGAGGGAAAGCAGCCCCAAATCAAGAAGGGCAGGTGCATGGCGCACCCATTCCGCAAGAGAGCCTATATCGCTCATTGCGAGCCTCTTGCATACTGTGCAAACGCCGCGGCGATCCTCACTTACGGAAAGATAGTTGACGATCTGGCTGATGAACGAGGAATAAAAAGACTTAAAGCAAGGCTTGCAAAGCCATTTGCGCGCGGCATGAGACGCAGGGCAATGAAAAAATATGCGGAGCTTGACAGACTTGTGTCCGACGGACTTAAAAAGCTATCGGAGATAGAAAAGCAAAAGCTTGTATCTGTTGATATCCCCGCAGATGCCTTCGGAGAGATACTTGCGGATATAGTTTCCTTTGGACTTGAGGGGAACGATGAAAAGATAATGAGGAAGATTGGAAAGCATATCGGCCGTTGGATATATATCGTTGACGCTGCAGATGACCTTGACGAGGACATCAAAAAACAAAGATTTAACGCTTTTGCTTGCCTGTATAACGGCAAGATCCCAGAAGAGGACAGGGAGACGATCTCCAACTCACTCAGGCTTGAGCTTCTTTCGGCAGAGCCCGCATTTGATCTTATCGATTATAACGAGCTTTATGATATTGAAGCTATCGTTTCAAATATAATTTACAGAGGAATGCCAAATACGGTTGAAAAGGTACTTGGACTTAAGTGTAAATGTCAAAATAACAGCATGAAAGGAACAACAGAGAATGGCTGAATATAGAGATCCCTACAAGGTGTTGGGTGTAAGCCCCACAGACAGCGACGACAAAATTAAAGAGGCGTACAGAAAGCTTGCGCGCAAGTACCATCCCGACAAGTACGCTGACGGTGACCTCAAGGAGCTTGCCGAGGAGAAGATGAAGGAGGTCAATGCTGCCTACGAGGAGATACAGAAGATGCGCCAGGGCGGCTCGTCTTCGGGCGGATACAACTCCGGTAACAACTCCTATAACGGCGGCTACAACTACTCTAATATTCGCCGTAATATCAACACGGGCAACATAGGCGCGGCAGAGGCCGAGCTTAACTCCATCAATGCGGGCGACAGAGGCGCGGAGTGGAACTACCTTATGGGATGCGTTCTAATCAAGAAGGGCTACTATGTAGACGCGCAGAGATTGATAAACACCGCGTGCCAGATGGACCCCACAAATTCCGAGTACAGAGCTGCTCTTGACAGACTCAACATGCAAGGAAGAGGGTACGGCGGCGGATACCAGACAAGTCAGGCCGGAGGTTGTTCGGGCTGTGACGTTTGCTCCACATTGCTTTGCGCAGACTGCTGCTGCGAATGCATGGGTGGAGATCTTATCAGGTGTTGCTGATAAATAATTAAATTTGACTTTAAGGGAGGAATGAGCATGGGACGCGGTATATCCGAGAGAACGAAAAAGCTTGCCTTGGGCGCGATGCTTGCCGCCATGGGTGTCGTTATGCTCACTGTCGGCGGACTGGTTGAGGTATTGGATCTCTCTATGGCAGCGCTTGCCTCATTCTTCTGTATTTTTGCTGTGATCGAGATGGGCAAGGGCTATCCGATCATGATATACGCCTCGACAGGAATTCTGGCGGTCGTGCTTATGCCTCATTCTCTTAGCGGATGGTTCTATCTACTTTTCTTGGGATACTATCCAATAGTAAAGGAAAAGCTTGAAAAACTTCCGCGCGTGGCGGCATGGGCATTAAAGCTTTTGGTATTTAACGTAGCGATTACCGTTTATGCGGTGATTTGTTACTTCCTTTTCTTCGGTGAGCTTGAGCTTTTATTAAATGAGTTTTCAACGCTTTTCGGGGGAATGAATATTGGCGGAGTCCTTATCGCAATCGTTTATGCGATATTGAACTTGGTATTCGTTATGTATGATTTTGCCTTGACACGGCTTATATCGCTATATCTGGCGAGATTGAGACGGAGATTTAGGTTTCTTAGATAAGAATAACGGGACAAGAGAATTTCTTGTCCCGTTATTTTTTATTCGTTTATCATTTTCCAGACGCGAAGCGCGGCAATTTGTGTTTTTGCATCAAGTATCTCACAATTGCAGACCATCTCAACGAGTTTGTCAAGCGGAATTTTTTCGCATTCGATAAATTCGTCCTCGTCGGGGTTTGGCTCGCCAAAGGTGAGTCCGCGCGCAAAAAACATATGAATGACCTCGCCAAGCAGGGCGGGTGAGGGGAACATTTTGCCAAGGTATATAAGCTCCTTGCATTCCGCGCCCGTTTCCTCGCGAAGCTCGCGCAGAGCCGCGGCGCGCAGGTCAATATCCTTAGTTTCAAGCTTGCCTGCGGGTATTTCAAGGGTTATTTGACGGTGGGCATATCGGTATTGGCGAACGCATAGGACGTCACCGTCGTCAGTCAAGGGAAGAACACATACTCCACCGTTGTGCGCGCAGTATTCGCGTACAGACTCGCTTCCGTCCGATAGCGTTACTGTGTCGCGGTAAAGGTGCAGTACCTTACCGTCAAAAATAAGCTCGCTTGACTTTTCTTTTTCTATAAGTCTTTCATCTGTCATGCCTCTTCCTCCTTGGCACTTTTATGTAAATATTATAAACTAAATTTGGAAATAAGTAAAGAGCAACTTGATATTTTCAAAAAAATATGTTAAAATAAAATATCAATGAGATTCAGGAGATATTAAAATGTCCCTTAAAGAAGAATATACGAGGACGGCATTCGTTCTCGGTGAAGATGCAATAGAAAAGCTGGAAAATGCCCGTGTAGCTATCTTCGGAGTTGGCGGTGTAGGCGGATACGTTTGCGAATCGCTTGCGCGCTCGGGAGTAGGAAGCATAGACATATTTGATAAGGACGTGGTGTCGCTTTCCAATATAAACAGACAGATAATTGCCCTGCATTCTACCGTCGGTCGCTCCAAGGTCGAGGTCATGAAGGAGCGTATTCTTGATATAAATCCCGACTGCACCGTTATTGCGCACGAGGTCTTCTATCTGCCGGAAAATGCAGACGAATACGATCTTGCCAAATACGATTATATAGTTGATGCGGTTGACACGGTCAGCGCAAAGCTTGAGATAATTTCTCGCGCCAAGGCGCTTGGAATTAATATTATATCCGCTATGGGCGCGGGCAACAAAACAGACCCGACACAGTTCAAGGTAGCAGATATTCAAAAGACCGAGGGGTGTTCCTTGGCGCGTGTCATGCGCAGAGAGCTTAAAAAGAGGGGGATAAATAAGCTTAAGGTGGTTTATTCTCCCGAGGAGCCTGTCAAGAGCCCTTATTTTGATGAGGAGTCAGGCAAAAATCTTCCCGGAAGTCTTTCATTTGTTCCGTCTGTAATGGGACTTATAATGTCGGGCGAGGTAATTAAGGACATAATCAAGTAAGTTGGAGATAAAATGAGTATTAAAATAGGAGATGTCACACTCAGGCACGGTATATTCTTAGCACCGATGGCGGGTTTTTCGGATTACTCATTCCGCAAAATCTGCCGCGAGCAGGGCGCGGAATACACGGTAAGCGAGATGGTTTCCGCAAAGGCACTTTGCTACGAGCAGATCGGAAAGAAAATTGAATACAGGACCGCTCCGTTAGCGCGTGTGAAGGCAGACGAGGCTCCTATGGCGATACAGCTTTTCGGCAGTGAGCCGCACTTTGTTGCAGAGGCCGCGAGAATGATTGAGTCGCTTGACTACAAGGGCTGTGTTTCGGAGATTGCCCCGACGGCAATCGATATCAATATGGGATGCCCCATGCACAAGATCGTCGGCAACGGAGAGGGAAGTGCTCTTATGAAAAATCCCGAATTGGCGGCGGAGATCGTATCTGCGACGGTCAAGGCACTAAAAAATACACCTGTGACCGTTAAAATTCGCGCAGGATGGGATAACGACACTAAGAATGCACCGGAGATGGCAAAAAGGCTTGAAGCGGCGGGAGCGGCGCTAATTTGCGTCCACGCGCGCACGAGGGAGCAGATGTACAATCCCGGAATAGATATTTCGATTGTCGAGAGAGTGAAAAAAGCGGTCAATATTCCCGTTGTGGGAAATGGGGACATTTACTCCGCCGCAGATGCAATATCTATGATGGAGCGAACAGGCTGCGACGGTATTATGATAGGCCGTGGAGCAATCGGCAATCCATTTATATTCGCGGAGACAGTTGCCGCTCTTAACAACGAGGAATACCGCAAGACAGTACTTGCGGAGGCCATTGATACCTGCATTGAGCATATCAATCTGATACGTGAGGACAAGGGTGAGCATACCGCATCTGCTGAAATAAAAAAGCACGCGGCTATGTACATCAAGGGTGTGCACTCGGCGGCATCTGTTCGTGACCGCATTATGAAAACTCACTCGACATATGAGATTGAGGAAATTTTGAATGAATTGAAAAATGCAAATTGAAAAAGGGCTGAAATCAGCCCTTTTTCTTTATTCTCAGTAAATTGCAAGGTCGGTAAGCTCAAGGATCTTACGCTCCGAGAAGGGAACTCGCTCACCCATAATAAGCTGATACGTTTCATGTCCTTTGCCCGCAAGCAGGATAAAATCGCCCGCATCGGCAAGCTCATATGCCTTCATAACCGCCTTTTCACGATCGGGTATCATGTAAACGGGCTTATCGGTTTCTCCAATTGCCGCTCTGATGTCTTCGATGACGTTCATGGGATTCTCATTGTTGGGGTTGTCCGAGGTTATAATAATAACGTCTGCACACTCCGAAGCAGCTTTGCCAAGCTCCTCTCGGCGACCGTACGTCCTTCCGCCAACACTTCCGAATAGGCATATTATGCGGCTCGGCTCGTATTCACGGAGTGCGTCAATCACCGCCTTAAGGCTTGCGCCGTTATGGGCATAGTCAATTACAAAGAGGGAATCGGGCTTCGAGTGTAAGGTGACAGTTTCAAATCTACCAGGAACCGAAAGTGTAGAAAGTTCGCGGAGAATATGCTCAAGCCTAATACCGAGCATAAGACAAACGGATATGATAAGAAGTCCATTCTCAACGCTATAAAGTCCCGGTGAGGGCATAAATACTTGATGGGCTTTTTTCGTATCGGCTATCGCGCGGTTGTTGGAGTGAAGCTCAAATGACACTCCGGGAAGCATGCCCTTCTTGCTTTTCTGCGCGTTCTTGGCGTAGAGCGTGCATTCGGTATTGCCTTTTGCGGATGTCGTTATCATATTATCACATACAACGCCATCTGTCATGTACGACGCGTGCTCGCTATCAGAATTTATTATTATGTTCTTTGCTTTATACTCGGTAAATAACCTTCTTTTAGAATCACGGTAATGCTCAAAGGTGGGGTGCTCATATCCGCCGATATGGTCGGTGAACAGGTTAGTGAAGACACAGCTGTCAAATTCAAGGCCGTAGGTTCGCTCCTGCCAGAGAGCCTGTGAGGATATTTCAAGCATTACGTGGCTTACGCCGTCGTTTGCCATTTCGCGCAATGCCTTTTGCAGCTCAAGTACGTCGGGTGTGGTGTTTGCTGTTTCAAACATCTTGCCGTTGTAGTATATACCGTTAGTGCCGATATATCCCGCCTTGATTCCTGCGGAAAGGGCGATCTTATATGCGGAGATCGCGATCGACGTCTTACCCTTGGTGCCGGTTATACCGATTATTTTTATCTCTTTTGAGGGGTCGTTATAAAACTGAATTGCAAGCTTATTGAGGGCGGCGGTGGTGCTTGGCGTAATAATAATTGCGGCATCATCGGGAAGATCAAGCTCGCGCTCGGCAATGAATATTCTTGCGCCGTTCTCGTAGGCGTGGGGGGCGTACAGATGCCCGTCCGCAAGCGCGCCCGCCTTACAGAAAAAGGCGCAGGTAGGTGTCGCGTATTTTGAATTATGGCACAAAGAAAGGATCCGCCTGCGGTTCATCGCATCCGGAATATAAGAGGATATAACTTCAATCTCGCTCAATATGTCTTTGATCTTCATTATTTCTGCCCTTTTGTCGTTTTTGGCTTTGCATTTATGCCACAATGTGATTATACCATAGTTTTTGACTTTTTTCTACACTTTAGGGGAAATAAATATTAAAAAATATCGAGGATCTTGCAATCGCAATACCCTCGATATTGGCACCCCCAACGGGAATCGAACCCATAACTAACCCTTAGGAGGGGCTTATTATATCCATTTAACTATGGAGGCGTGTCTATTTATTTGTAATGAAAGCGTTGTATAAAAGCTTCCACGCGTGATATTATACCACATATTTTCTTGATTTTCAAGTACAATACAAAATTTTATGAAAAATAATTAGACAAGAAAAGACTCGCCATGAGGCGAGTCTTTTCTATGGTTTTATTTTACAAGCTGTCTCTTGATCTTCTTTGTCGTGGTCTTTTCAAACTCTGTCTTTCTGACCTCGATCGCCTTGATCTGCTTAAAGGTGGGGAGCTTCTTATTGGTTGCTGTAATTACCTTCTTGAGAGCGTTATAAACTGTTTCGTCGTCAACATCCTTTTCGAACTTAGAGTAGTCGGGATATACGACAACGGTGAGTATTATCTCGTCGCTCGTTTCGCTCTTTCTGCCGATTACGCAGCACTCGCTGATAATATCGATAGCATCAAGATACTCCTCGATCTCCTCGGGGAATACGTTTTTGCCGTTCTCAAGGACGATAACAAACTTGATTCTTCCCGTAATATAAACATAATTATCGCAATCAAGGTATCCGACGTCTCCTGTACGGAACCAGCCGTCCTCGGTAAATACCGCCGCGTTTGCCTCGGGGTTATTATAGTAGCCGAGCATTACGTTGTCGCCCTTGACCTGGATCTCGCCGAGCGCATAGCCTTCCTCAGTGGTCTCGCCGTTAGGATCGATTCTTATCTCACAGCAGGGGACGCTGGGGCCTATCGTGCCAAGCTTTCTCTTGGTATAGGGTGTTACTGCGACAAGGGGAGAGCACTCTGTAATTCCAAATCCCTCGTAGATAGAAATTCCAAACTCCTCAAATGCAACGATGAGCTCGGGGTTGAGCTTAGCTCCACCGCATACGATATGATCAAGTCTGCCTCCAAAGGAGTCAAGCACCGACTTGAAGAGCTTTCTTCTTACGTCAATACCGCAAGCGCGAAGTCCCTTGGAGATCTTGAGTGCCTTTCTGAGCACGCCGGCTCTGCCCGTTCTCTCAGCCTCCGACCAGATACGCTTATAGATAGTATTTACGAACATGGGAACGAGAACAAGTCCTGTCGGCTTGAAGAGCGCAAAGTTCTTCATAACGTGGCGGAGAGTATCGTTAATACCGATCTCCATACCAAGTGTCATTCCAGCCATAAGGCACATGAGCTCGTATGTGTGGTGAACGGGAAGAACTGATACGATGGTATCTTCCTTGGTGAAATATACGGTAGAGCATGCGGACGTAATGGCAGAGCAAATGTTCTTCTGCGAGAGCATTACACACTTACTTGTACCTGTTGTACCTGAGGTGAAGAGCATCTCGCACACTTCCTCTGTATTCTCACACTGCTTTACCTTGAATCCCTCATCGATAGCCGTCTGTCCCTTTGCGATAAATGCTTCAAAGGGAAGTATCTTATCGGAAAGATTTTCTCCGGTAGGTGCGGTGATCGGGATAAAATACTTTACTGTGGGGTGTGTTTCCATTGTGGATACAAACTTCTCGTTGAAGCCCTTGGAGTACACAATTGCCTCCGCCTCGACAATAGAAAGGAACTTCTCGATTTCGGGAACCATAAGCTCCTTATCCATGGGAACGATAACTGTTCCTGCTGCAAGCGCGCCTACGTAGGTTGCAAGCCACTGGGGCGAAGTATCTCCGATAACGGCAACCCTTTTACCTGCAAGTCCCATGTCGGTGAATGCACCTGCAACCTGTGTTGCCAGTTGGTGAAACTCCGCATAGGTCATCTGCTTGAGCTTATTACTTTCAAAATATTTGTAAACCACCTTGTCTCCGTGAGACGCGATATAGCCAAGAAGATCGTTTACGTTATTTACTTGGGGGTGAGGTCCCTTTAAGGGCTTTCTGCTGGGCAGCTGATTCATATTCATTCTCCTTAAGTAATCCGCCTTTGGCGTTTTATGTATTTTAGGACATAATACTGCAAAATAATACATTTTATTATAACACAGTTAGGGTTAATTTGTCAAGAAACCAATTTGCCGTTAATATTTTATTTACATTTTATTATTGATATATGAGTCAAAAAGTCACTTTACAAAAAGGGCTTTTTATGATAGAATAATGGAGTATAGTTGCGCGGCGGACAATGCCGTACGTGCAATACAATCTATTAAACGGAAGATGAGATAATGCGTCTTGACAAATTTATCGTAGAGTCGGGGCTTGCTACGAGAACCGAAATATCAAAGGCCGCCAAGAACGGTGCCGTTTGTGTAAACGGTGTTGTCGTCCGCCGCGCAAGCGGTCACATTGATCCAGTGTGCGACAAGGTCACGTACTGCGGCAGAGAAGTTATATACAGAGAGTTCAGTTATATTATGCTCAACAAGCCCACGGGGTATGTAAGCGCGAGAACTGACGATCTCTCACCCACGGTCGTCGAGCTTTTGCCCCCTGAGCTACAGAGAATAGGACTATTTCCTTGCGGCAGACTGGACAAGAACACGCTTGGTCTTATGCTGCTGACCAACAACGGTCCGCTCTCTCACAAGCTGCTTTCTCCCAAAAACCACGTGGACAAGAAATATCGATTTGAAACCAAATTCCCAATAAGCGAGGCAGACGTTGCAGAGCTTCAATCGGGAGTTGATATAGGTGGATATTTCACCGCGCCATGCACGGTTGAAATGACCGGTGAGAAAAGCGGATATATAACTCTTACAGAAGGCAAATACCATCAGATAAAGCTGATGGCAGAGGCGGTACACAACCAGATAACCTATCTTGAAAGAGTCACGTTTGGCCCAATAACGCTTGACACGACGCTTGGACGCGGAGAGTGGCGTTATCTTACACCCGAAGAACAGAAAATGCTTGAGGCACGCGGAGTCGAGGCCTCCAAATCAGATAAATAAGAGGTAAAAATGGATATTATCAAGGCATTAGCACAGGAATTCAAGTTAAGAGAGGAGCAGGTGGCAAAAACCGTTGAGATGATCGACAACGGAGACACCATTCCTTTTATTGCACGATACAGAAAAGAGGTTACGGGAAGTCTTGACGATGCAATACTACGTGATCTGAACGACAGGCTTGAATACCTTCGAAACATTGAAAAGAGAAAGGAAGAGGTCAAGTCGCTCATAGACGCGCAGGGAAAGCTTACCCCCGAAATCGAGGCTGCTATTCTTAACGCTAAGACTATTACCGAGGTCGATGACATTTACCGCCCCTTCAGGCCCAAGAGAAAGACAAGGGCATCCGTTGCGCGAGAGCGCGGTCTTGAGGGTCTTGCGCTTCTTATCATGGAGCAGAGAGTGAAATACCAGCCCTCTATCGAGGAGGAGGCGGCTAACTACGTCTCCGAAGAGAAGGAGGTTCCCGACGTCGCTGCGGCAATTGCCGGCGCGTGCGATATTATCGCAGAAGATATATCCGATAACGCGGAATACAGAAAGGCGCTCCGTTCACTCACATTTGACCACGGTATGCTTAACGTAGTTAAGACGAAGGATGAGGATTCCGTATACGCACAGTACTACGAGTACAGCGAGCCTCTCAACAAGGTTCCCGGGCACAGAGTTTTGGCCATAAACAGAGGAGAGAAGGAGGAATTCCTCAAGGTATCTATCGACATTTCCTCCGACATAGTTCTCAATTATCTGCACAATTGCGTAATTGCAGAGCCTACGAGTCCCGCAACAAAATATCTCACCGCTGCAATAGTTGACAGCTATGAAAGACTTATCGCTCCCTCCATTGAGCGCGAGATTCGAAACGATATTTTTGACAACGCATCAGAGGGCGCGATCAAGGTGTTTGCCGACAACCTCGGACACTTGCTTATGCAGTCTCCCCTTAAGGGTAAGAACGTACTTGGCTTTGACCCCGGATACGTCAACGGATGCAAGCTTGCGGTAGTTGACAAGACGGGCAAGGTGCTTGACACTGCAGTCATTTACCCTACTAAGCCCAGACAGAGAATTGAGGAGGCGACAAGGATCGTAAAGGGTCTCATCAGAAAGCACCACGTTGACGTTATAGCGATCGGAAACGGTACTGCATCCAAGGAAAGCGAGATCTTTATTGCTGATCTTCTCAAGGAGATCCCCGAGGCAAATTGCAAATATATTATCGTAAATGAGGCAGGCGCTTCTATCTACTCCGCGTCCAAGCTTGCGACTGAGGAATTCCCGGAGTTCGATGTAATGCAGCGCTCCGCAGTATCTATTGCGCGCAGGCTTCAGGACCCCTTGGCAGAGCTTGTCAAAATAGACCCAAAATCTATCGGCGTAGGCCAGTATCAACATGATATGAAGCCCGCAAGACTTGACGGCGCATTGACGGGTGTAGTTGAGGATTGCGTTAACGCGGTTGGCGTAGACGTAAATACAGCTTCCTATTCGCTACTGTCTTATATATCCGGAATCAACATGACCAGCGCAAAAAACATTGTAAAATATCGAGAGGAAAACGGTGAGTTCACATCAAGAAGCCAGATAAAGAAGGTTCCGAGAATAGGTGACAAGGCGTACGAGCAGTGCGCGGGATTCCTTCGAGTTCCCAATTCCAAGGAGATTCTTGACAACACGGGTGTTCACCCGGAATCCTATGCGGCTGCCAAGGCGCTTCTTGAAATGTTCGGCTACACGCTTGATGACGCAAAGCACGGACAGCTTAAGAATCTTCGAAATGATGTCAATAAAAAGGGAATCAGACAGGTATGCGCGGCTCTTGATATAGGAGAGCCTACACTCCTTGATATCATTGGAGAGCTTGAAAAGCCCGGACGCGACGTTCGTGATTCCTTTGCGGCTCCGATTCTCCGTGACGATGTTCTCAGCATGGAGGACTTAAAGCCCGATATGGAGCTTACAGGAACCGTCAGAAACGTAATTGACTTCGGCGCGTTCGTTGACATTGGCGTACATCAGGACGGACTTGTGCATATCTCGCAGATATGCAACAAATACATCAAGCACCCCTCAGAGGTGATCTCGGTCGGAGATATCGTTAAGGTCAAGGTCCTCGCGGTTGATGTAAAGAAGAAACGCATTTCACTTACAATGAAGATTTAATACAAAGTTGACTAAATTCGGTATCCAAATGACCGGATATGTGTTTTGTGCAACTCGCACAAAACTTTTACTGCAACTTTGTTTAAATATGCTCTTTAAAAATTTGTCCATTTTTGGTACAATTATTATGTTAAAAAACATACAATCTAGCACTATGCATTTTTCAGGAGGAAAACTATGGCAAGCTTGTCTTTAAGACACATTTACAAGAAGTATCCCGGTGGTGTTACTGCCGTTTCTGATTTTAACCTTGAAATCAAGGACAAAGAATTCATCATCTTCGTTGGTCCTTCCGGTTGCGGTAAGTCCACAACTCTCCGTATGATCGCGGGACTTGAGGAGATCTCCGAGGGTGAGCTCTTTATCGGTGACCGTCTCGTTAACGACGTTGCTCCTAAGGACAGAAACATTGCGATGGTTTTCCAGAACTACGCTCTTTATCCTCACATGACTGTTGCCGAGAACATGGCGTTCGGTCTTAAGCTCATCAAGACTCCCAAGGAGGAGATCAAGAGGCGCGTTGAGGAGGCAGCAAGAATCCTTGACATCACACACCTTCTCGACAGAAAGCCCAAGGCTCTTTCCGGAGGTCAGAAGCAGAGAGTTGCGCTTGGTCGCGCGATCGTCCGTAACCCCCAGGTATTCCTTCTCGACGAGCCGCTTTCCAACCTCGACGCTAAGCTCCGTGCAACCATGAGAACCGAGCTTACAAAGCTTCACAAGAGAGTTGAAACAACATTCATATACGTTACTCACGACCAGGAAGAGGCTATGACCATGGCAACGAGAATCGTTGTTATGAAGGATGGTCTGATCCAGCAGGTTGACACTCCTCAGCATCTCTACGACTGTCCCGTTAACATGTTCGTTGCAGGATTTATCGGAACTCCTCAGATGAACTTTATAAACGGCTCCCTCGCAAAGAAGGGTGACGAGGTTTACTTTGAGTTTGAGGGCAACGCAATCAAGGTTCCCGCAGACAAGGCAAACGCTCCCGAGCTTCAGGAGTACATCGGTCAGGAAGTTATCGTTGGTATCCGCCCCGAGAGCATCCACGACCAGCCTGCACAGATCTCCGCTCTTGAAAGCAGCACCGTTGATGCATACGTTGAAGTTACCGAGCTTATGGGCGCAGAGATCTATCTCTACCTCCTTATCGGCGAGACCAAGCTCACAGCTCGCGTATCCGCAAGATCCACTTCTCGCGCAGGCGACACAATCAAGATCGCTCTTGATACTGCAAGAATGCATATCTTCGACAAGGATACCGAAAGATGCATCGTTCACTGATTTAAGCGACCATAACTACATAGAAGGATATTTGTTTTGCAAATATCCTTCTTTTTTTGCCGATTTATTGACTTAGGTGTCGTTTGGGTGTATAATAGTGTAGTATTTCAGTTGACGGAGAACAAGAATGTTAAAAAGATTTATAAGCTACTATAAACCGCACAAGAAGATGCTTGCACTTGATATGCTGGCCGCGCTTCTTATATCGGTCACGGGAATGGTATATCCGATCGTAACAAACAAAATGTTAAACGAATATATCCCCAATAAAATGTATACCACGATCATCACTGCAGGAGTTATTGTTTTGCTGCTTTATGTGATCCGTATGCTTTTGAGATATTTCGTACAGTATTACGGTCATATCATCGGTGTTCGTATGCAGTCACAGATGCGTCAGGATCTCTTTGGCCATTTGCAAAAGCTGCCCTTTAGATTCTATGACAACAACGAAACGGGCCGCATTATGACAAGACTGGGAAGTGACCTTTTTGAGGTGTGTGAGCTTGCTCACCACGGACCTGAAAACCTGCTTATCAGCTCCGTCATGATAATTCTGTCATTTATCTATCTTTTCACGATCGACTGGATCCTCACGCTCATTATATTTGCTTGTGTTCCAATCCTTTTCTTTGTTACAATGCATTACAGAAAGGCTATGAAGCGCGCATTTGACGACAGACGAAAAAGCAACGCAACAATAAATGCATCGGTCGAAAGCAGTGTTACCGGAATAAGGGTAACAAAGGCCTACACCAATTCAGCCTGCGAGGTTGAAAAATTTAAAAAAGGTGACGAGGAATTTGTAAACGCCTCAAAAAACGCTTATAACGCGATGGCAAAATTCCATTCCTCAACTACGTTTATAACCGATATTTTCAACGTATTTATACTGATTGCAGGTGGATTGTTTTTATATTCCGGAAGAATATCATTTGGCGATTACTCAACGTTTATAGTATCTGTAAATCTTTTTATCAACCCCGTGAACACGCTTATAAACTTTATGGAGCAATTCCAAAACGGTGCCAGCGGATTCCGCAGATTCGTTGAGATCATGGAAGAGGAGCCTGAAACCGACGCGCCCGATGCCATTGAGCTGACAGACGTAGAGGGCGCTATCGAATTCAAGAACGTCACCTATTCATATGAGGACAGTCAAGAAGTTCTGCACAATATAAATCTTAAGCTTGAAAAGGGAAGAAAGCTTGCATTGGTCGGTCCTTCGGGCGGCGGAAAGACAACGCTTTGCCACCTGTTGCCAAACTTCTATCAGCTTGACGAGGATGGCGGTTCTATCTTTATCGACGGCAAGGATCTTAAAAAGCTCACATTGAATTCAGTGCGAAAAAACATTGGAATAGTTCAACAGGACGTATTCTTATTTGTAGGCACAATAAAGGAAAATATTCTTTACGGCCGTCCCGATGCAACGGACGAGGAGATATACGAGGCGGCCCGCCGAGCGAATATTCACGACTATATCATGACTCTTGAAAAGGGCTATGACACCGAGATCGGTGAGCGTGGTGTTAAGCTTTCCGGAGGACAAAAGCAGCGTCTCAGTATTGCTCGTGTGTTCCTGAAGGACCCCGCAATTCTTATTCTTGACGAGGCTACAAGCGCGCTTGACAATACGACCGAGGTGCTTATCCAAGAGGCTCTGGACGAGCTTTGCAGAGGCCGTACCACACTTGTTGTAGCACACAGACTTTCAACCATCCGGAACGCGGATGAGATTGCAGTCGTGATCGATGGAAGGATATCCGAGCGGGGAACTCACGATGAACTTATCTTAAAAAACGGAACATATAAGAAGCTTTATTCGCTTCAGTTCCGTGAGAATGATCTTATAGAATGATTTTTATGCTTAAAGCCACCCATTTGGGGTGGCTTTTTGTGAAAAAATTTTTAAAAATCCATTGCATAATTTCTATTGATATGTTATAATAAAGTAAATCAGATTTACTGTGTGAGGTAAAAATGGATATTGGCGGTAAGATAAAAAAGATAAGAACAGAGAAACTCATGACACAAAGCGAGCTTGCGGGAAGCACTATAACCCGCAACATGTTAAGCCAGATTGAGAACGGAATAGCACAACCATCACTTTCGACCATATTACATATTGCAAACAAGCTTGGTGTACCCGCGGGATATCTTTTGTCCGAGGGCGAGGAGGAATTCATATACAACAAGGCCAAGGTCATGAGAGACATTCGCTGCGCATACCGCGACAAGAATTTCGAGCTTTGTTACGAGATATGCACCGAATCCTTCGATGAATTCGATGATGAGATAGAGCTGATACTTACAGATTGCTGTATCGGCACCGCAGAAGAATATATCAAAAACGGCCGACTTCACGCGGCGCGTCAGCTTTTGGATGAAGCTCTGAATCATGCCGGCGCTACTGTTTATTCAACAGTCACTCAAAGAAACCGTATTTATATCATGTTCCACCTTTTGAAGAGCATTTCTCCTGCATTGGATTCGGATGAAATAGATACAGAGGTTGGAACAGGTATACTTAATCCCTCGCTTTTCGGTGATGTATTCTGCAAGTATATCGCAATATATTCCGGAAAGCATAGCGAGCTTGATGCAGACAAATTACTTTATAATACCGGCGAGCTATCGGAGCAGGACAAGCTATTTATCGCGCATATCAAGGCGCGGCGCTGTATTCTTGCGCGAGAGTATAAAAAGGCGTCAACAATACTCAGGTCTATAATGGACGGGGAGACGATCCCTTCAAGATTACTTTTGTATATCTGCTGCGGTGACATGGAAAAATGCTGCAAGGAAATGGACGACTACCGCGGGGCATATGAGTTTTCCAACAACAAAATGGAGATCCTTGAACATATGCTTGCCGAGGCTTAATTTATTTTGAAATATGAAAATCATACGTTTAATACTATCCGTCACATCACTTATTATTCTTGCATTCTCAATGTCCGCCTGCGATTTTGATGAGTCAAAGCACAACTTCTCGGGAGGGGAGCTTGTAGACAACGAAAGGATATCCGCGATCAAAAACGAGATCCCGACCGAGACTGCAAGCAAAGATGGCTTTGAAAGTGAAAGCAAAGAAATCGATTTCTCCATACTCGAAGCTTATCCCGATTCGGGTGAGATAATTTACTGGACTAAATCAGGAGAGGTATGGCACAAGTATGCATCATGCACCCATATCAAGGACGATACCGAGCTCTTTGCGGGAACGGTAACAGACGCAGTGAAGGCAGGGAAAACTCATCCGTGTACACGATGTTTTGATTGACATTTCCGTAAAATGATATTCTTTAATGTACGTCATGCAGAGCAAAAACAAAAATATTTTCAAAAAGTACATTCAACCGCATTGACAAAACAAAAAAAATATGATATAATCGCTTTAATATCATAAAGTGTATAGCTATATGCACGTTTATGGTGTTGCGAGGTTACAAAAACGGAGGATAACGACTTGGAAATCGCAATCATAGCCCACGATGTCAAAAAAGAGCTTATCACACAATTTTGTATAGCATATTGCGGCATTTTGAGCAAGCACAACATTTGTGCCACCGGAATTACCGCCAAATACATATCCGAGGCAACCGGCTTGAACATTGAAAAATTGCTCAGCGGTGACCAGGGTGGAGAAGAACAGATTGCTTCAAGAGTCGAGTACAACGAGATAGACGTACTTATCTACTTCAGAGACACAAGACCCTCTGTCGGACTTTCCGAGCATGATGAGATAGAAAAGAAGCTTCTCTTGGCTTGCGACAGATATAACGTTCCCGTGGCAACCAACATTGCAACCGCGGAGATCATTATAATGGCGCTTGAAAGAGGAGATCTTGACTGGAGAGAGCTTGTTAATCCCAAGTCCTCATATAACAGAAAATAATAGCAAAAGACACGTTTTATATTTGAGCGCATGCAGAGAGAAGGCGGTTGGTGAAAGCCTTTTGGGCAGAATATAAGATACCACTTTTGTCTGAAATTGAATACCTAATGAGTTAAAAGCTCGGGTGGAACCGTGCATATTGCACCCCGAACACAGTTTTGTGTCGGGGTGTATTTTTTTATAAAAATAATATTCTAACATACAATAAAGAAAGGCTTTAATTATGAAAATTAATTTTGGTTCTAAAATAATCGAATCAAGCGCTCCCATAACGGTTTACGATGCCGCTAAGGAAGCATTCGAGATGGTTGAGAGAAGCGTTATCGCCGCAAGCGTTAACGGCGAGACCGTCGCGCTCAACTATGAAATAACAGACGACAGCGACGTTACTCTTCTGACCTTTGCCGACAAGGAGGGCGCGCGCGTATTCAGACACACCGCGGCTCACATACTTGCACAGGCGGTCAAGAGACTTTACCCCTCGACAAAGCTCACGATCGGTCCTGCAATTGAAGAGGGCTTTTACTACGATTTTGACAGCGATATTGCATTCTCTCCCGAAATCCTCAAGGCGCTTGAGGCGGAGATGAAGAAGATCGTTAAGGAGAACCTCAAGATCGAGCGCTTTGAGCTTCCCAGAGATGAGGCTATCGCGTTTATGAAGGAAAAGGACGAGCCCTACAAGGTTCAGCTTATCGAGGAGCTTCCCGAAGGAGAAGTTATAAGCTTCTACAAGCAGGGTGAATTCACAGACCTCTGCGCAGGTCCCCACCTCTTTGCGACAGGTGCCGTTAAGGCGTTCAAGCTTACGCAGTGCACGGGCGCATACTGGAAGGGCGACCAGAACAACAAGCAGCTCCAGCGAATATACGGTCTTGCATTCCCCACAAAGGACGAGCTTAACACGTACGTGACCGCTCTTGAGGAGGCACGCAAGCGCGACCATAACAAGATAGGCCGAGAGCTTGAATTCTTTACGACCGTTGATTCTATCGGTCAGGGTCTTCCCATTCTTCTCCCCAAGGGATCTAGAGTTATCCAGACTCTCCAGCGCTGGGTAGAGGACGAGGAGCAGAGAAGAGGCTACCAGCTTACCAAGACTCCTCTTATGGCGAAGCGCGACCTTTACAGAATTTCAGGCCACTGGGATCACTACCGTGACGGTATGTTTATTCTCGGAGATGCAGACGACGAGACAAAGGAATGCTTCGCTCTCCGTCCTATGACATGCCCCTTCCAGTATCAGGTATTCCTTAACAAAAAGCGTTCTTACAGAGATCTTCCCATGAGACTTGGCGAGACTTCTACGCTCTTCAGAAATGAGGAAAGCGGTGAGATGCACGGTCTTATCCGTGTACGTCAGTTTACAATTTCCGAGGGTCACCTCGTTCTCCGTCCCGAACAGCTTGCAGAGGAATTCAAGGGTTGCCTTGACCTCGCGCTCCACTGCCTTGACACGGTCGGACTTCTTGAGGACTGCACATTCCGCTTCTCGCAGTGGGATCCCAAGCGTACCGACAAGTACGAGGGAACTGCAGAGCAGTGGAACGAGGCGCAGAGCATTATGGGAGAGCTTCTTGACAAGTATATCGGTCATGACAACTACGTTGTGGGCATTGACGAGGCTGCGTTCTACGGACCTAAGCTTGACATTCAGTGCAAGAACGTATTTGGTAAAGAGGATACTATCGTTACAATTCAGGTTGACATGCTTCTTGCTAAGAAGTTCGGTATGGAGTACGTTGATTCCGACAATACGATGAAGACACCTTATATTATTCACCGTACATCCCTTGGATGCTATGAGAGGACGCTTGCTCTTCTCCTTGAAAAGTACGCAGGTGCGCTTCCCACATGGATGGCTCCCGTACAGGTAAGATTGCTTCCCATCGGTGACGAGCAGGTAGCTTACTGCGATGAGATCGCAAACAAGCTGGTCGCTCTCGGTGTTCGTTGCGAGGTCGACAGACGTAATGAGACGATCGGATACAAGCTCCGCAACGCGCAGCTTGAAAAGCTTCCTTACATGGTCGTTGTAGGTCAGAAGGAGGTCGAAAGCAATACGGTAGCAGTCCGCTCCAGAAAAGACGGCGAAAAGGGCGCTATGCCGGTTGATCAGTTTATCAGCGAGCTTCTTGTCGAGATAGCAGAAAAGAGAAGATAATTTTTTTAGCGGGAGATGCGAGACATGTCCCGCTTTTTTGCGATTTTTGCATATATT